>DASSYY010000288.1:0-3689 GCA_035703025.1 Gemmatimonadales bacterium
CGTCCGATGGGGCAGGGAGCCATGCCCCTTGAGGGCCAGGCGCGCGGCCAGCTCGTTGACCGCGATGACCCCGGCCGCGCCGGCGAGGGCCCGGTTCCGGCGGAGCGCCGACAGGGTGGTCCGCGTGACCGGCTGGCTCTCGCGGGTGAGGAGCACGTACGGGATCCGCAGCCGGCGCGCCGCCCGGGCGATGGCGGCGGCCCCGTTGCTCCAGGGCTCCTCCTCGATCTGCACGAGCTCCGGGCGAAAGTCGGTCAGGAGCGCGCGGACCGTCGCCCCATGCCAGTAGGGGTTCGCCTCCGGCAGCGCGCTGCCGCGGATGGGTACCGGCACGGTCCGGACGCCGCCGTCGTCGCCCCAGCTGGTCTGCTGTTGCTCGACGAGGCCGGCCGGCACCCACCGATCGGGCACCGCGGCGGCAACGGTGGCGCCCAGGCCGGCGAGGGCGCGAAGCTTGCCACGCGCGGAGGGGTCCGCGTAGACGCGAGAGATCACGAGGGCGCGCACAGCACCAATCTCGCCCCGCACGGGGCCAGGACCAAGGGGACTGCCGTGGTTGACTTGGATCGCGGGTCGTGGTGAACTTGGCGACACATCCCATGCGCATTCTCCACCTCGCGAAGTACTACTGGCCGCGTTCCGGCGGCATGGAACGGGTGGTCCAGGGACTCGCTGAAGGCGCGGCGAATCTCGGCCACCAGGTGGAGGTCGTGGCCGTCGAAGGCCGTGGCAAGGCCGGGAGCTCGGGCCGCCAGCGCTCGTCCGTCACCCGGGCGTTCTCGTTCGCGGCGCTCGGCTCCCAGGAGATCGCGCCAGGCTACATCGCCGCCGCCTGGAAGCGGGCGGACATCATTCACGTGCACCACCCCCACCCGCTCGCGGACGTGGCCTGCCTGCTCCGCGCCGGGCGCACGCCCGTGGTGGTGACCCAGCACGCCGACTCGCGGCGCTCCATGTACCGGCCGGTCACGGGCCTGGTGCTGCGGCGGGCCGCGGCGGTGGTGGTGCCCAGCCGGGCACACCTGGCGCTCTCGAACGAGCTGGTGGGGTGGGAGAGCAAGGTCGAGGTCATTCCCTTCGGCATCGATCAGACGCGCTGGGAGACCGTGCCTCCGCCGCCGCCTGGCGCGGCGCCGAGGGCGATCTTCATCGGCCGGCTGGTGGCCTACAAGGGACTCGACATCCTGCTCCGGGCGCTGGAGCGGGTGCCGGAGCTGCGGCTGGACATCGTGGGATCGGGGCCGGAGGGTCCGCGGCTGCGGACGCTGGCGCAGGCGCTGGCGATCACCGACCGGGTGCGCTGGTACGGCGAGTATCCCGACGAGGATCTCCCGCGCCGCATGGCCGACGCCGACTTCCTGGTCCTGCCGTCGGTCACGGTCGAGGAGATGTTCGGGCTGGTCGTGCTCGAGGCCATGGCCGCGGGCCGGCCGGTGATCACGACGGCGCTCCCGAGCGCGGTGCGCGAGGTCAACGTGCCGGGTGTCACCGGACTCGAGGTGCCGCTTCGGGATGTGCCGGCGCTGGCGAACGCGCTGGAGGCGCTGAGCCACGATCCCGCTCGCCGGCGGAACATGGGGGAGGCGGGGCGCCGCCGAGTACAGGAGCGGTTTACCCAGACGGTGATGGCCGAGCGGCACATCGAGCTCTACCAGCGCATCCGGGCGTCGAAGGGATAGGCAGGAATATGACCGGTCCAGGACGGCCGTCGGGCCCGGAGCGGCAGGCGCGGCTCAAGCCACAGTATGCGGCACTCTATCCGGGCGTCGTGGCCGGCGAGTGGATCCCGGCCTGGCTGCTGGCGGAGCAACTGATGGCGACGGCGGAGCGGCGCGGCGTCCGCCCCGGGGGGCGGGTGTGCGAGCCCGCCCACTGCGAGTTTCGGGGGGGCAGGAATCGGCCGCCGGAGTTCCGCGATCTCAGGACTCGGGCCGCGGACCCCCGCTGATGTCGGCTGGGCATGCGAAGCGCCCCTTCGAGCTTTCGAAGGGGCGCTTCAGTGAAGGAGCACCCGGCGAGGTGACGTTATCAGTTCGCCCGCGCCCGACCGGTTGCCCCATGCAGGGGCATTCGACTCCTTCGCGTCCTCCACGATGATGCGCTGAGGAAGATGCATCGGAGTCATTGAAGCCCCCATGAAGGCGCGATTAAGCCGTCTTGCGGCGACATCGCGGCCCGCCGGGCTTCTGGTCGTCCGGAGGAGGGGACGGTAAGATCCCTGCTCCTCTACGCGCATCGCGGGCATCGGTATGCATTTCGACGCGGAAGTGGCCACCGGTCTCGCCGTCGCGGCGCTGGCCGGAATGGCCGTCGGGATCGAGCGGGAGTGGTCCGGCCATTCGACCGGGCCGGCCGCGCGGTTCGCCGGAGTCCGGACCTTCTTGCTCCTGGGCGTCCTGGGGGGCCTGGCAGGCTGGCTCACGAAGGGCGGGCTGGTCGGTCCCGGGTTGGCCCTGGTCGCCGGCGGCACCGGGCTGACCGTTGCGGCCTACGTGATGGCCGCGCGGCGGGGCGGGGAAGCCGTCGACGGCACCACGGAGATGGCAGCGCTGGTGGTCATGGCGCTCGGCCTGGTGGCGGGCCTGGGCTTTCCGCTGGTGACCAGCGCGATTGCGTCGGTGATGGTGCTGGCCCTGGCGGAAAAGTCGCGCATCCACGACGCCGTGAGGCGGCTGGGGGAGCGCGAGCTCACGGCCGCGCTGCAATTCGCTGTGCTGGCGCTGGTCATTCTCCCGCTGCTGCCGGCCGGCCCCTACGGCCCGTTCGGCAGCATCCGGCCGCGCGCCCTCTGGACGGTCGTGCTGCTGTTCTCCGCTCTGAACTTCGCCGGCTATCTCGCGAGCCGGGCCTTGGGGCCGCACCGAGGCTACAGCCTGTCGGGCCTGCTGGGCGGTCTCATCTCATCCACCGCCGTGACGCTGCAGTTTTCCCGTCGCAGCCGCGAAATCCCCGCCGCCGGCCGCGCGCTGGCCTCGGGCGTCGTGGGGGCGTGCACGGTGCTGGTCCTTCGGGTGACCGTCATCGCCGCCGTGCTCAACGCAACAGTGGCCCGCGCACTGATACCGTACCTGGCGCCGGTCCTGGCAAGCGGCGCCGTCGTGTTCGGCCTGGCGTACCTGCGCCAGGAGAAGGCGCGGGCGGCCGAGGCGCCGGAGGAGGCGCGCAATCCGCTGGGCCTGTGGTCCGCCCTCAAGATGGCCTTGGCATTCCAAGCGGTCCTGGTAGCGGTCCCGTTCGTCCAGCAGTGGCTGGGGGCGCCGGGAGTCCTGGCCTCGGCGGCGGCCCTCGGGCTCACCGACGTAGACGCGCTGACCTATGCCATGGCGCGGCTGGGGGAGGCGCCTGAGATGGGTGCCCTTGGCGCCCGCGGCATCGCGGTCGGCATCCTGTCGAACACTGTGCTCAAGCTGGCGGTGGCCCTGCTGGTCGGCCGCGGAGACTTTCGCCGGGTCGCCGGCCCGGGGCTCGCCGTGCTGGGCGCGGCGAGCGGCCTAGGGCTCTGGCTGGCGCGCTGAGCGCGGCGCCACGGGCTCAGATCGAAAGCTGCACGACGGCAAACGGGCTCCCGCGGGGAGCCCGTTTGCATGATAGTGGCCCCCATCACCGCGAGCCCCGCGACCGGGGCCTATCCTGAGGGCCATGTCGGGTCTTCTGTCACCTCCGGTCTCTTCGCTCTACCCCATCTAACG
>DASSYY010000296.1:0-4584 GCA_035703025.1 Gemmatimonadales bacterium
AGGCCGGCGCGAACGGCGCGGGAATCGCGGGCCGGCGGCGCGGCCGGCTGGCCGACCTCTCATCCGCTCACTGGCGTATTTCTTGCCCGCGAGGGGGGCACACTCGCGCCCAAGATTCTGATCGTCGCAGACAGGCCGACACCATGCGGCAATTCCGCACGCTCCCGGAGTATCCGAGATGAGCCAGGACACCACGCCCGCCCCGAGCGCGGCGGCCTCACCCCAGAAGAAGGCGCTGCTCGAGGCCTTCGACACCGTCATCAAGACGGCGGTGGAGGAGCGGGAGCTGGAGCGACTCGCGGCCGAGGCTCGCCGGCGGAACCGCGGTGCTTCCCGGCTGCTGCTCGTGGTCTGTGCCACCATTCTCGTCTTCGTCTCGGTGTACCTCTACGTCGAGCGGCCCGAGTGGGCCTTCCCCACCCCATCGCAGCCGGAGTCGACCGCCGTCCGCGAGGCCAGTCTCCGGATCAGTGTCGCCAACGCGGCCCAGCACGTCGAGCGCTATCGGCAGCTGCACGGGAGGCTGCCGGGGACGCTGAAACAGGCCGGCGCGAACGGCGCGGGAATCGCCTACCTGCAGACGGCGGCGGGGTATCGTCTCATGGGCGACAACGACGGGGTCCGGGTGTTCTTCAGCTCAGGGGAGTCACTGTCGCGGTTCGTCGGCAACAGCTTCGAAGTCATCGCCCGGAGAAACCGATGAACCGCCGTCGCACGGGCTTCACCATCATCGAGCTGATGATGGTGATGATCGTGATTGGCTTGCTGGCCGGTCTCGCGGTGCTGAAGTACGTCGACCTGCGCCATCGCGCGCGCGCCGCGCAGGTGGCGGCGGACCTGGAGGCCGTGCGGCTCGCGGCCTACGGGGCCTGGTACGAGCACAACGTCTGGCCGAGCGACGCCGGCAACGGGATCGTCCCGGCCGACCTGGTGCCGTACCTGCCGCAGAATTTCAGCTTCACCAAGCCGGAATACTCGCTCGACTGGGAGAACTTCGTCCCGCCGGGTGGCGGTCCGAGCAGCGGCATGCAGCTCGGCGTGGTCGTCACGGCGGCGTCGCCCCGCCTGCAGCGGACCCTGGAGCAGACCCTCGGGAACAGGATGCCGTTCATCTCCGTCGGCGGCACGCTCACCTTCATCATCGTCGGCCCCGACGGCAAGAGCTGAGCTCAGCCCAGTTCCCGCTTGAACGCCTGCAGCGCCTCGGGCGGGCCGGGGTACTTCGGGTCCAATCGCTCCAGCGCCTCCGCCACGACCCGCGCCACCAGCAGGTCGCGGAGGTACTTCTTGTCGGCCGGGACGAGATACCAGGGCGCCTCGGGCGTGCTGGTGCGCAGCAGCGCTTCGCGGTACGCCTCGGTATACGCGTCCCATCGGTCCCGCTCGCCCAGGTCGCCCGCCGAAAACTTCCAGTACTTCGTCGGGTCATCCAGCCGCGCCAGCAGCCGCTCCCGCTGCTCCTCCCGCGAGATGTGCAGGAAGAACTTGAGGATCGTGACTCCGTTCTCGGTCAGGTTCCGCTCGAATCGCACGATCTGGTCGTAGCGTGGCCGCCACACGGCTTCGGGCACGAGCGCGTGGACCCGGACCACCAACACGTCTTCGTAGTGTGAACGGTTGAAGATCCCGATGGTGCCGCGGGCCGGAACCGCCCGATGGATCCGCCAGAGGTAGTCGTGCGCCAGCTCCTCGGCCGAGGGCGCCTTGAAGTTGGTCACCGTCACGCCCTGCAGGTCGAGCGGTCCGAACACCTTTCGAATCGCGCCGTCCTTGCCCGCCGTATCCCGCCCCTGGAGCACCACGAGGAGCGCGCGCCGTCCCTCCGCGTAGAGCGCCTCCTGCAGCTCGTCGATCGACCGCACCAGCCGCTCGGTCTCCGCCGTGGCCTGCTGCTTGTCGGGTGCGCCATCCGGCGGTGCCGCCGCGGCGTCGCCGAGATCGAGGGTCGATTCGGGGGTGATGGGCGCGAGGCGCATGCGAGGCTCCTAGGCGTGCCGGAGGAGGACGAGGGAATGCGGTGCGAGCGTGAGGCCGGCGCCCACCTCCCGCGTGCCGTCGTGAGCGGTGTCGACCACGACGGTCCAGGCGCCCGGCGGACGCTCCGGCAGCGCGAACGCCCGGGACCGGCCGCCGCCGTTGAGGAGGAGCACCAGCGGCGTGCCGTCGTCGAAGAGCATCCCCAGGCAGTGATTGGATTCGTGGGCCCAGTCGGCCGGCTCCATCGGCGTTCCGTCCGCCCGGAGCCAGGTGAGCCCGTGCGCGCCGGGCGGTGCCGGTGGAAAGAAATCGCCGCGCCGGAGCGCCGGCGTGGCGGCCCGGAGGGCAAACGCCGCCCGCGTGAACTGCAGGAGCGCCTCCCCGGCGGGGTCGAGATCCCAGCGCAGCCATGTGAGCGGCCCGTCGTGGCAGTAGGCGTTGTTGTTGCCGTGCTGGGTCCGGCCCAGCTCGTCGCCGTGGGACAGCATGGGCACGCCTTGCGAGAATGCGAGGGTCGCGAGCAGGCTCCGCTTGACGCGCTCGCGCACGCGTGCCACCTGCGTGGTGGTCGCCGGGCCTTCCACGCCCCAGTTGCGGCTCAGGTTGTGGTCGCTGCCGTCGCGGTTGTCCTCCCCATTCGCCTCGTTGTGCTTGTGCTCGTAGCTCACGAGATCGTGCAGGGTGAACCCGTCGTGGCAGGTGATGAAGTTCACGCTCGCCAGCGGCCCGCGGTCGCCCGCCGCGTAGAGGTCGCTGCTGCCGGTGAGCCGCGACGCGAGCTCGCCGACCGCGCCGGTGTCGCCGCGCCAGAAGCGGCGCACGCCGTCGCGGAACTTGCCGTTCCACTCCACCCATCCCGGCGGGAAGGCGCCGACCTGATAGCCGTCGGGTCCGAGGTCCCAGGGCTCGGCGATCAGCTTGGCGCGCGCGAGCACGGGATCGTCCGCCACCCGTCGAAAGAACGGCGCCGCCGGGTCGAACCCCGGGTCGCGTCGGCCGAGCACCGGCGCGATGTCGAACCGGAACCCGTCGACGTGCATCTCCTCGACCCAGTAGCGCATGCTGTCGAGCGCCAGGTCCAGGCCGGGCTCGCGCCGGAGATCGAGCGTGTTGCCGCAGCCGGTGAAGTCGAGGTAGCGGTCGGGGTGCGCCGGGTCCAGACGGTAGTACGCGGTATTGTCGAGCCCCCGGAACGAGAGCGTGGGGCCGCGATGCCCGCCTTCGGCGGTGTGGTTGTAGACCACGTCCAGCAGCACCTCGAAACCCGCGGCGTGGAACCGGCGCACCATCGTCTTGAACTCCTCGACCTGGCGGCCCTGTCCCGCGGTGGCAAAGCGGATGTCGGGTGCGAAGTATCCGATCGGGCTGTAGCCCCAGTAGTTGACCAGGCCAAGGCCGGCCAGGCGCGGCTCGCTCGCTTCCTGCTGTACCGGCAGCAGCTCCACGGCGGTCACCCCGAGCGCCTGCAGGTGCTCGAGGATCGGCTCGCTACAGAGCCCGAGATAGGTGCCCCGCAGCTCCTTGGGCACGCCCGGGTGCAGCATCGTCATGCCCTTCACGTGGCACTCGTAGATGACCGTGCGCTCCCAGGGCGTGCGCGGGGGCGCATCGCCGGCCCAGTCGAACGCCGGATCGATCACGATGCACTTGGGCATCGCCCCCGCGCTGTCGCGCGGGTCGGCCGAGAGGTCCACCGGCCCGCCCGGTGGCCCGTCGGGGTGGCTCGCGAGCGCCGAGTGCCACTGGACGGAGCCGGTGAGCGCCCGCGCGTAGGGATCGAGGAGCAGCTTGGCGGGGTTGTAGCGATGGCCTCGCTCGGGCGCCCACGGCCCCCGCGCGCGGTAGCCGTAGAGCGTCCCCGGTCCGACGCCGTCGAGCGTGACCTGCCAGATCGCCTCCGGCCCGCGGGCGAGCGGGATGCGGGCCGAATCCACGGCGTCGGCGGCGTCCCGGAAGAGGCAGAGATCGACGGCGGTGGCGTGCGCCGAGTAGAGCGCGAAGGTGGTGGCGGTTCCGCTCCAGTTGGCACCGAGCGGGACCGGTGAGCCGGTGCGGTGGCGTGACATGGGCGAAGTATAGCGGCGGTCGGCGGCGGGTCCGGGCGCCTACTCGATGGTCTTCTGGAATCGCGCGACGCTGAGGCCCACCAGCCCCGCGGCGAAGGCCACGAGCGCCAGCGCCTCCGGCCAGAGCTCGGCGATGCCGGTGCCCTTGAGCAGCACGCCGCGGAGGATGGTGAGGAAATAGGTGAGCGGGAGCGCGGCACCGATCCACTGCGCCAGCGCCGGCATGGCCTGCCGGGGAAACATGAATCCCGAGAGCAGGATGTTCGGCAGCAGGAACAGGAAGCTCAGCTGCATCGCCTGCACCTGGCTCCGCACCAGAGTGGACATGAGCAGTCCGAGCGCCAGGCAGGCGACCATGAACGCGAGGCTCAGCAGGTAGAGGAGCGGGATGCTGCCGAGCATGGGCACCCGGAAGAGCAGGCGCCCCAGCAGGAGGATGACCGTGATCTGCACGTACCCGATCAACAGGAACGGGAGCAGCTTGCCGAGCATGAGGCTGGTCTTGTCGATGGGGGTCACGATGAGCTGCTCGAGCGTTCCG
>DASSYY010000341.1:0-6172 GCA_035703025.1 Gemmatimonadales bacterium
GAGCAGGCGGCGGACGAACGGATCCGGGACCAGCCCGGGAATCGGCGAAGCCGGGTGGAACAGCAGGACGGTGAAGAGGCAGGCCGACAGCATGAAGAGGCCGAGCAGCATGGCCTCGATTCCGTACTCCACCCAGTGGCGCTGCGGCCCCGCCGTGGCGGGGGTCGCGACAGCCGGGCGCTCCACGCTCGCCGTGCTCGCGGCGCTCACGAGTGCGCCACCTCGAGCGCCCGCGCAGCGGCGCGCTCGCCGCCCGCGAGCACCTGGAGGTCGAGCCGCAACGCCTCGCCGACGGACCAGGCCTGAAACGGGCAGCCACGCGGGGTGTGGGGCGGGTCGGCGTCGGCGATCTCGGACACGTGGCCCACGCCGGCCCGGCTCAGATGCTCGAGCAGCGGGGCGAGGAATCGCCGGCGCGCCTCGATGACGGCGTCCGGCGTGCCGCCGCGCACCCGGACCCACGCGTCGACGAACGGGCCGAGCAGCCAGGGCCAGACCGTGCCCTGGTGGTAGGCCCCGTCGCGCGCGCGCATATCGCCTTCGTAGCGGGGACAGTAGCCTGGGGCATTCGCCGGTAGCGTGCGGAGGCCGAGCGGCGTCCACAGCCGGCGCTCGACCGCATCGACGATCGCGCGGGCGCGGGGCCCGGTGATCAGAGGAAACGGCAGGCCGCCCACCGCGAGCACCTGGTTCGGCCGCATCGTCGCGTCGTCCCGGCCGGCGACGTGGTCGGCATCCACCACGTCGAACAGGGAGTCCTCGGCGGGATTCCAGAACCGCCCGGCGAAGGCGGCCATCCCGCGCTCGTAGATGGTGCGGTACGACGGCGTGAACTCGGCCCCGATCCGGAGCGCGTTGAGCCAGAGCGCCTGGATCTCCACCGGCTTTCCGATCCGCGGCGTCACCACCCAGTCGCCCACTTTCGCATCCATCCAGGTGAGCTGGACGCCCGGCTCGCCGGCGGCGAGGAGGCCGTCGTCGGCCAGGCGGATCCCGTACCGGGTCCCGCGGACGTGGCCCGCCAGGATCGCCTGCACCGCCTCGCGCAGCACCTTGAGGTCACGCGCAGGCGGCTTCCGGCCTTCGGCCTCGAGCGCCCGCAGGTAGTCGTGCACCGCCACCACGTACCAGAGGCTCGCATCCACGGTGTTGTATTCGGGTGCGTCGCCCTGGTCGACGAACCGGTTGGGCAGCATCCCCTCGGACACGAGGCCGGCCCACTCCAGCAGGATCGAGCGCGCGTCCCCCAGCCGCCCCGTCGCGAGGCACAGGCCGCGGAGGGCGATGAAGGTGTCCCGGCCCCAGTCGGTGAACCACGGGTAACCCGCGACGATGGTCTTGCCCTCGCCACGGCGCACCAGGTAGGCGTCGCCCGCGCGGAGCAAACGCGAGGCGAAGCGGCCGCGGCGGGCGCGCTCTGCGCGGCGGAGTCTGGTATAGGCCGCCGTGGCGGACGCCTCGCCTGCGAGCGCGCCCTCGGCGCACAGGATCAGGACCGCGTCACCGTCGGCCAGGTCCCAGTGCAGGGCGCCCGGCGCCGCAAGATCCTCGACGCAGTCGAGCCCCCGCGTACGCTCCTCGTCGTACTGAAAACCGCGATACCACTGCGGATCGGGCGCATAGCTCCCGGTCGTGACGGCCTCGATGCCGGGCACGCCGGGGTACGGGGTCCATAGGATGCGCTCATGATGGATGTCGGCCGCGAAGCGGAAGGCGCCGTTCTCGTGGTGGAGCGCGTGAGAGTCGCGCCCCGAGAGCAGCGGCCGCACGGCCAGCCGCACCGACGTCCGGCGGCCGACGAGCCGCCAGCGGAGCGCCACGGCCGGTGTGCCCGCCGGCACGAACAGCTCGTGCCGGATCCGGGTCCCGTCCGCCAGGCGATAGGTCCAGGTGGGCCAGGGCTCGTCGGTGAAGGACTCCAGCACGGCCCCGGACCGCGGCTCGACCAGATCGGGGACGTAGCGCTGGCGGGTCAGATACTCAGGCGGGCCGGCATGACCGTTCCCATCCGCCCGCGCGATCCAGGCGTCGAGCCCGTTCACCAGCACCATGCGGCCGGTGGGCGGCGTGGTGGCGGCCAGAAGCAGCGCGTGGTAGCGCCGGGTCCGGAGGCCCGACGTCGTGCCCGAGGCGTAGCCGCCCAGGCCGTCGGCCTCGAGCCACTCGGTGGCGTCATCGAGAGGGAGCGGGGCGGTCATCGCCGGCTCCCCGCCAGGCGGCGCGCGGGCCTGGCCTTCGGCGCCGCGGCGACCTCACCACGGCGGCGGGCCGTGTCCTCGATGCACTTGAGCACCAGGGCGGTCCAACCGGTCTGATGGCTGGCGCCGACCCCGCGGCCGCTGTCGCCGTGGAAGTACTCGTGGAACAGCACCAGGTCCTTCCAGTGCGGATCCTCGGCGTAGCGCGACTCGTCGCCGTGACACGGCCGCCGGCCGGCGGCGTCGGCCAGGAAGATCCGCGCGAGGCGCTCCTGAAGCTCCTGGGCCACCTGCTGGAGGTTGAGCAGGCGCCCCGAGCCTACCGGGCACTCGACCTTGAGATCGTCGCCGTAGAAGTGGTGGTACCGCTCCAGCGCCTCGAGCACGAGAAAGTTGATCGGGAACCAGATCGGACCCCGCCAGTTCGAGTTGCCGCCGAAGAGACCGGAATTGCCCTCCGCCGGCACATAGTCGACCCGGTGGATCTGGCCGTGGACGTCGATCTCGTAGGGATGGTCCTTGTGCACCCGCGAGACCGAGCGGATGCCGTGGGGCGACAGAAACTCGGTCTCGTCGAGCACGTAGCGCAGCACCCGCTGGAGCCGCTCGCGCGTCGGAATCGCCAGCAGCCGGCGGGGGCAGTTGTCTTCCCCCATCCGGGGCTCCATGCACGCGATGTGGCGGGCAAGGTCCGGCCGGTTGGTGAGGAACCAGCTCATCCGCTTCCTGAACCCCTTGAGCCGTTCGAACTTCGCCTCGTCGAGCACCTCGGCCGCGACGACCGGCATGATGCCCACGAGCGACCGGATCCGGAGCGCCTTGTGCTCGCCGCCGACGTGGAGCTGGTCGTAGTAGAAGCCGTCGTCATCACACCAGAGGCCGGAGCCGCCGAGGTTGTTGATCGCGTCGGCGATGGCGATGAAGTGCTCGAAGAACTTGGAGGCGAGATCCTCGTACGCCGGATCCTCGCTCGCGAGCTCCAGCGCCATCGAGAGCATGGTGTTGCAGTAGAACGCCATCCACGCCGTGCCGTCGGCCTGCTCCAGATGGCCGCCGGTCGGGAGCGGGCGCGAGCGATCGAACACGCCGATGTTGTCGAGCCCGAGGAACCCGCCCGAGAACAGGTTCCGGCCCTCGGGGTCCTTCCGGTTGACCCACCAGGTGAAGTTGAGCAGCAGCTTCTGGAACACGCGCTCCAGGAACAGACGATCGCGCTGGCCCTTGGGGCCGGTCATCTTGTACACCCGCCAGCAGGCCCAGGCGTGCACCGGCGGGTTCACGTCGCCGAAGGCGAACTCGTAGGCCGGGATCTGGCCGTTCGGGTGCATGTACCACTCGCGCAGCAGCAGCAGGAGCTGCTCCTTGGCGAAGTGGGGATCGACCTTGGCGAACGGGATCATGTGGAAGGCCAGGTCCCAGGCGGCGAACCAGGGGTACTCCCACTTGTCCGGCATCGAGATGATGTCGCGGTTGTAGACGTGCGGCCACTCGGCGTTGCGGCCCTCGAGCCGGCCGGCCGGGGGCGCCGGCTGGGCGGGGTCACCCTCGATCCAGTGCTGCTGCACGTAGTGATAGAACTGCTTGCTCCAGAGCAGGCCCGCGTAGCCCTGCCGCAGCACGCGGCGCTCGTCCTCGGTGGCCGAAGCCGGAACCCGCTCGCCGTAGAAGGCGTCCGCTTCATCCACCCGGGTGGCGAAGACACGCTCGAACTCGGGCCCGAACGCCTGTCCCGACGCGCGGCCCGCCTCGCGCAGGCGGAGCCGAACGGTCCGCTCGCCACCGGCGGGCACGGTCAGGCGGTAGTGGAAGGCCGCCTTGGTACCGACCCGGTCGGGATTCACTGCGGCGAGGTCACCGCCCACCACCGCCTGGTGGAAGGCGTCCTTCACGTACGGCTGCGGGTTGGGCGCGCCGTAGAGCCGCGTCAGGTTGGTCTCGTTCTCGGTGAAGAGCAGGTCGGGCACGGCGCCGTCGGCCGGCTCGGCGTCGACCCGGTAGCGCCCGAGTCCCATGTGCTCCGCTGCGATCGCTGCCCCGCCCTCCGCCCGGAGCGTCGGCCGAGGCCAGTAGCCCTCGCCGTCGCGACCCCAGCTCCAGGTGTTGCGGAACCAGACCGTCGGGAGCAGGTGCAGGGTGGCCGCCTCGGGGCCGCGGTTGGCCACTGTGATCCGGACCAGGATGTCGTCCTCGTCCGCCTTGGCGTACTCGGCAGTGACGTCGAAGTAGCGGTTGCCGTCGAACACGCCGGTGTCGAGCAGCTCGTACTCGGGCTCGAGCTTGCCCCGCTCGCGATTGACCTGGACTAGGGCGTCGTAGGGAAAGGCGGCCTGGGGATACTTGTAGAGGCCCTTGAGGTAGGAGTGGGTCGGAGTGGCATCGAGGTAGTAATACAGCTCCTTCACGTCCTCGCCGTGATTGCCCTCGGGACCGGTCAGGCCGAACAGGCGCTCCTTCAGGATCGCGTCGCGCCCGTTCCAGAGCGCCAGCCCGAAGCAGAGCCGGCCCTGGCGGTCGGTGATGCCGAGCAGGCCGTCCTCACCCCAGCGATAGGCGCGACTCCGCGATTGATCGTGCGAGAAGTACTCCCAGACGTTCCCGTCCGCGGAATAGTCCTCGCGGACGGTCCCCCACTGCCGCTCCGCCAGGTACGGACCCCAGCGCTTCCAGTTCCGCTCACGCCTCGCATCCTGCTCCAGGCGCTCCGCTTCGGCTCCCGCCATCAGGGTCCTCCCGACGGCAGGTCGGGCCCGCCGTCACGGTACATGGTCTCGGTGGTCAGACGGATGTGAATCGCCTCCCGGAGGCCGGATGGGACCGCGATCCGCCGCAGCCGCGCGCGGATCCCGGCGATCAGGGAGCTTTCGAAGCGTGCGGCCTCCGCGCATGCCACGCAGTCGGCGAGATGCTCCTCGACCCGCCGGATCTCCTCGCCTCGCAGGGCCCGGTCGACGAAGTCGTCGAGCCGGCGCAACACCTCGTCACAGCTGTAACGGCCGGGCTCGGACATCAGCGGCCCCTCCGGACAGGGTCGAGCGTCCGTCCTCTTGCGGTCATGCGCCATGCCTTTCTCGGGGGCCTCAGGGGGGCCCGGTCCCATTGGAACCCGACACGCGCCAAACGCCATCTGTCCGGGAATGGTTCCACCCGGGAGCGCCGGGGGCGGGCGGCCCCCTCCCGGGGTCTGGACCGACCGGCCTGGCGCCGTATACTTGGACTCCCCCATCGGTTCCGCCTCACACCTGGAGAACGCCATGCTCGAGATCCGCGCGAGAGACTCGGACACCGTCCTGTGGCGATCGGCGGACGACACCCTGGTCGGCGCATCGCTGGCTGGGTTGGCGCTCCCCGGGGCCGATCTGGCGGGGGCCGACCTCCGAGGGGCGGACCTTCGGGGCGCGGACCTCTGCAAGGCCCGGCTGACCGGGGCAAACCTCCGGCAGGCACGACTGGACTGTACCGACATGACCTCGGCGGACTGTACCGACGCCGACCTGACCGACGCCCGCCTCACCGATGCCAAGCTCCTCGCTGCCACGTTCCTCCGCACCCGTCTCGTCCGCGCCGATGCGCTCCGCGCCACCTTCGAGTTCGCCACCTTCCAGGATGCCGTCCTGGAGAGCGCGTCCCTGGTCCGCGCGGACTTCAGCCACACCACGGTGTCGGGCTGCAACCTGTCGGGTGCGGACCTCTCGGCCGCGACGCTGAGCCACTCGAGCTGGCGTCGCTGCAACCTCTCTCATGCCACGCTCGCCATGGCCGTGCTCGACGGGACGGTGCTGGTCGACTCCGATCTCAGCCACGCGGAGCTGTCCCGGGCGTTCCTCGCGGGCGTGCAGCTGGCGGGGGCCGACCTCACGGGCGCCACGCTGGGCCGCACGGTGCTCGCCGCCTGCGAGGACCTGGCGCGGGCGCGCGGGCTCGACGCCGTAGTGCACCACGGCGCTTCGTGCCTGGATCTGGTGACCTTGCGGGCG
>DASSYY010000142.1:0-6986 GCA_035703025.1 Gemmatimonadales bacterium
GTTCCGGAACTGGTCCCTGAGAAACGGGCGACATCCTTCGCTCCACTGGGGACGACGGGGGCACGGCGCGCCTTCTCCACCCTTTGCCGTCCCTTTACCTTTCCCCGCTCATGTCCCGACTGCTCACCCCCAAGTTCCTCCTCCGCGGCTTCGAGTTCTCGGTCCTGGCCTCCCTCGTGGGCTTCGGGATCACCCTGCTGTACGGCAACGACTTTCAGGCGTTCCTGGCGGGGATCGGGCGGATCCACTGGGCCTGGCTGCTGCTCGGGGTGGGCCTGGCGTCGATGGACTGGCTCGGCGGCGGGCTCCGGAACTGGGTGGTCGCGCGGCACGTCCATCCCAACCCCTCGCTCAAGGGCATGATCCTGGCCGGGGGCATGGGCGCGTGGGCCGGGTACATCACCCCGCTCAACTCGGGCGCCGGGCCGATGACGATGTACACGATGCGGCGGTACGGGGTGCCGCTCCCCGTGGCCGTCACCTCGACGTTCATGAGCTTCGTGGCGACGGTCCTGTTCTTCGCCATCGCGGGGCCGCTGGCGCTCCTGTTCGGCGCCGGGCGGTCGCTCGGCCAGCGGGGCAACGTGCTCGGCCTCTCGCTGTACGACCTCTTCCAGGGAAGCCTCACGATCATCGCCGGCATCGGGGTCCTGATGGCGATCGTGCTCATCTTCCCCAAGATGGTGCGCGACCTGATCCATCGGATCGCGGAGTGGGTCGGACGGCGGAGCCGGCGGGTGGCCGAGCGGCTGGAGCGGCTCCGGGCGGGGATCGACGCGGCCCACGCGAGCGTGATCGCGTTCAACAGCCCGGGCGGATGGCTCGCCCTGCTATGGGCGACGCTGCTCTCGGCCCCGTCGCACGCCAACAAGCTGCTCGCCGGCTATGTCGCCCTCCGGGCCCTCGGCCTCCACGCCAACTTCGTCGACATCCTGCTGATCCAGACCCTGGTGATGTTTCTGCTCTACTTCGCCCCGACGCCGGGCGCGTCGGGGATCGGCGAAGTGCTGTCGGCGGCCGTGATGAGCTCGTACGTGCCGCGGGAGCTCACGCCGATCTATATCCTCATCTGGCGGCTCATCCTCACCTACTTCACGCTGGGCTTCGGGTTCTTCGTGTTCTCGAGCTGGGTGCGTCAGGGCCTCAAGGGCGTAGAGCAAGGGGTCTTGGCGGAGCCGGCCGGGTAGCGCGATGAGCCAGACTCCCGACGAGACCGACGGCTCCGGCCGCGGGTACGACGCGTCGCTCCTCCGCCGGCTGCTGGGCTACCTCCGGCCCTACCGGTGGTGGACCCTGGCGGCGGTGCTGCTGCTCATGTCGCAATCGGTGCTGGCGCTCATCGGGCCGCGGCTGACCGAGCACGCACTCGACGTCGCGGTGCCGCACCGCGACCTCGCCCTGCTCGGCCTGCTGGCGGGCCTCTACCTGGCGACGCTGGCGGCCGACTTCGTGGTGGAATACGGCGGGACCCTGCTCACCTCGTACATCGGGCAGCGGGTGATGTACGATCTCCGGATGCAGATCTTCGGACACCTGCAGCGGCTCAGCATCGGCTACTTCGACCGCAATCCGGTCGGCCGCCTGATGACGCGCGTGACGTCCGACGTGGAGACGCTCAACGAGCTGTTCTCCTCCGGCGTGGTGACGATCTTCGGCGACGCGTTCACCCTCGTCGCGATCATGGGGATGATGTTGGCGATCGACGTCCGACTGGCGCTGGTGACGTTCGCCGTCATTCCGCTGGTCTGGCTCACCGCCCGGATCTTTCGCCGCCGGGTCCGCCAGGCGTTCGGCGACATCCGGGTGCGGCTGGCGCGCCTCAACGCCTTCCTGCAGGAGCGGCTGAGCGGGATGCGGGTGGTCCAGCTCTTCGGCCGGGAGGAGGACACGGCGCGCCGGTTCGCGGCGCTCAACCGCGACCACCTCGAGGCCCACCTCCGGTCGATCACCATCTACGCGGTCTTCTTCCCCGCGGTCGAGGTGCTCACGGCGGTGGCGATGGCTTTGCTGCTCTGGTACGGCGGCCTCCGCGTGCTCGACGGCACCCTCACCGTCGGCGTGCTGGCGGCCTTCATCCAGTACACCCGGCGCTTCTTCCAGCCGCTGCAGGATCTGAGCGAGAAGTTCAATCTGCTGCAGAGCGCGATGGCGTCGTCGGAGCGCATCTTCGCCCTGCTCGATGAGCCGGTGACCGTGACCGAGCCCGCGAGCCCGGTGGCGCTGCCCCGGCCGGTGCGGGGTGCCGTGCGGTTCGAGAACGTCTGGTTCCGCTACAGCCCGACGGGCCCGTGGGTGCTGCGGGACGTCTCGTTCAGCGCGTCGCCCGGACAGACGATCGCGCTGGTGGGCCACACCGGGGCGGGGAAGACCACGATCGTGAGCCTGCTGCTCCGGTTCTACGACCCGGAGCGCGGGCGGATCACGGTCGACGGGGTAGACATCCGGCAACTCGCCACGGCGGACCTGCGCTCGATCATCGGATTCGTGCAACAGGACCTGTTCCTGTTCACCGGCGACATCGAGCACAACCTGGCGCTGGACGCCCCCATCACCCCCGAGGCCGCACGCGAGGCCGCGCGCCGGGTCGGCGCCGACCGCTTCATCGAGCGCCTGCCGTCCGGCTATCATCACGAGTTGGGCGAACGGGGACGGAGCCTGAGCGTGGGCGAGCGCCAGCTGCTGAGCTTTGCGCGCGCGCTGGCGCTCGATCCGCGCATCCTGGTACTCGACGAGGCCACCAGCTCGGTCGACGCGGAGGCGGAGGCGCAGATCCAGCGGGCAATCGCCGAGCTGATGGCCGGCCGGACGAGCCTGGTGGTGGCCCACCGACTGAGTACCATCCTCCACGCGGACGAGATCCTGGTGCTCCACTACGGCGAAATTCGGGAGCGGGGCAGCCACCGCGAGCTCCTCGCCGAGCGTGGGCTCTACGAGCGGCTCTACCAGCTGCAGCTGCGCGGGCAGGAGGAGCGCAAGATTGCCTAACCCGAGTTTCCTTGCGCGGTTACGGGCCAGGGGATACGTTTGTCGGCGACCAGCTTTTTCCTCAGGATCCGATCGATGATGCACCTCGAAATCGGCGGCGCGCGCGTCCCGGTGCCCGCCGGTGAGACGATCATAGGATCGGCGCCTGGCTCCGCCATCGTCCTCGAAGGCGAAGGCGTGCAGCCGCGCCATGCCATCCTCCAGGGCACTCCCCAGGGGGCCGCCGCCATTCGCGCGGCCGGCCCCGAGGCGGAGCTGCTCGTCAACGGCGTTCGGCTCGGCGCCGATCCGACGCCGGTACTCCACGGCGACAAGATCCAGATCGGCCCGCACGAGCTCCTGGCGGTCGACGATCGCCGCATGGGGAACACCCAGCTGTTCGACTCCGGCGCCTTCACCGACCTGGCCCCGCCGCCCCGGCCCTCCACGCCGACGGCCGCCACCGGCCCGACCGGCGGCCGACTCGTGTGCCTCACGGACGGCCGAGAATACACCATCACCGGCGAGCGACTGGTGTTCGGCCGCGACGCCGGCTCCGACGTGGTCGTCGGCGGCACGGAGGTCTCCCGCCGCCACGCCGAGATCCAGGCGACGCCCGAGGGGTACGTCCTCAACGATTTCAGCGTGAACGGCTCGTACGTGAACGGCGAGCGGGTGGGCCGGCAGCACCTGCTCGCCCGCGCCGATGTGATCCGGATCGGGCACGACGAGTTCCGCTTCTACGCCGACGTCGCCGGGCCCATCACTCCACGGGGTCGGCGCAGCGTCCCGCAGAAGACGGCGCCGCAGCCGCCCACGGGTGCGGGCGCGCGCCTGTCCGACACGATGCATGGCCTGCCGCCGTCGGCGCTCTCCGGCGCCGTGACCCCGACCCAGCCGCAGGTGGCGCCGCTGGCCTCCCTCCTGGTGCGGAGCGGCTCGCTCAAGGGCCGCCGGCTGGCGGTGAAGGTGCCGGTAGTCAACATCGGTCGGGCGGACTTCAACGACGTGGTCATCGCCGATCCCAGCGTGAGCACCAGCCACGCCAAGCTGCAGCGCCGCGACGACGTGTGGATCCTGAGCGACCTGGGCTCGACCAACGGCACCTTCGTGGAGGGCGAGCGGCTGTCGGGGGAAGTGGCGCTGGGACCCGGCACCACGGTCAAGTTCGGCGAGGTGGCCGTGCTGTTCGAGCCACTCGACGAGTCGGCCCCCATTCGGCGGTCGTCCGGCACCCAGGTCCTCTCGGCGATACTGCCGTCGGGCGGCGGGCCGGAGTCCGGGGTAGGGGCGGACGCGACCGTCGACGACAGCGGCGTACCGACGCTCCGCACCCGGCGGCCCATCCGCGCGTCGACGCCCCGGCCCAGTGGGCCGCCGGCCTGGCTCATCACCGTGCTCGTGTTCGCGATCGGGGCGGCGGTGGTCTACTTCATCATGCGCTGACCGAACGGGGTCCTGTGCACTTCACCTGCGCCGCACGCACCGATATCGGCATCGTCCGCTCCGGGAACGAGGACAACTACCTCATGCTCGCGGAGAAGGGCGTGTTCATCGTCGCCGACGGGATGGGGGGGCATGCGGCGGGCGAGGTGGCGAGCGAGATGGCGGTCCGGATCACGTCGCACCAGATCGGCTCGCTCCGGGGCCTGACCGACGAGCAGGCCGGCGACCGGGTCAGCGCCGCGATCCGCGCCGCCAACGACGCCATCTTCGAACGGACGCTGGCCGAGCACGACAAGCGGGGCATGGGGACGACGGCCACGGTGCTGGTGCTGATGCCGCGCCGGTATCTGATCGGCCAGGTGGGCGACAGCCGGGCCTACCTGCTCCGCCGCGGCGAGTTCCAGCAGCTCACCAAGGACCATTCGTACGTGCAGGAGCAGGTCGACGCCGGCCTGCTCACGCCCGAGCAGGCGCGGGTGCACCCGTACAGCAACGTGATCACCCGGTGCGTCGGGGCGGGCATGGACGTGGTGCCCGACATCTATTTCGGGACGCTCGAAGCGGGCGACGTGCTGCTGCTCGCCTCGGACGGCCTCACCGGCATGCTCGAGGACGAGCAGCTCACCCGCATTCTCACCGCCGACGGCGGGCCCCAGCACTGGGTCGACCGGATGGTCACCGAGGCCAATCGCCGGGGCGGCCTCGACAACATCACCGCGATCGTCATCCGGATCGATTCGGTCGACGGCACCACCGGCGAGCACCCGACGGCCGCCGCAGCGGCGCAGTCGAAGTAGTCAGCCTTCCGCGGAAAGCTTCCGCACGAGCTTGATGTCCGCCCGGGCGTAGCGCCCGTCATCCTCGAACGGCACCCGCACAAAGCCGTGTTTCTGGTACAGCCGGATCGCCGGCTGGAGCCTGGTGTTGGAGACGATCACGATCTCCCGGACGCCGGCCTCGCGCGAGAAGGCGACGCAGGCGTCCATGAGCAGGTCGCCGAACCCGCGGCCCCGCGCCTCGGCCGCCACCGCCATCTTGGCGATCTCGTGCACGTCGGCCGAGTGCGGCAGGACCGCACAGGTCCCCAGCACCTCGTCCCCTTCGACCACGAAGAAGATCTCGCCGCCGGGGGCCAGGATCTTGCCCGCAGGATCGGCGAAGATCTCGCGGTCGGCGTCCTCGAGCGTGAAGTAGGTCTCGATCCACGCGCGGTTCAGGCGCTCGAACGCCTCACGCCAGCGCTCCTGGTAGGGGACGACTTCCGCCATCGACGGGATGGCGGGCTAATGTTTGGCGAAGGTCGTCGCCTTGCCGTCCTTCGAGAAGGCGAGCACCTCGTACGGCTCGGCTGCGTCGCCGGACGTCGCCATGCCGGGAGAGCTCTTGGGCATCCCGGGCACGGCCAGGCCCGCCACCGCCGGACGCTCCTTCAGCAGGCGCCGAAGGTCGGCCGCGGGGACGTGCCCCTCGATCAGATAACGGTCCAGCAGGGCCGTATGGCACGAGCGCAGGTCCTTCGGCACGCCCATGTCGTTCTTGATGGCGTCCATGTCCTCTTCGTCGTGCACCGTGGGGGCGAAGCCGTTGGCGCGCAGGTGGTCCACCCACTTCGCGCAGCAGCCGCAGCTTGCGCTCTTGTACACCGTGATGGCCGTCGGGGCCGAGGCGGTCTCGCCCAGGAGCCGGCGGGCGCCGAGGGCGCCGATCGCCAGGCCGGCGGTCTGCGCGACGAAGGCGCGTCGGGTGATCATCGTGTGGCACTCCTCTCCAGCAGGGGGGAACCATCGTCCAGTCGCCGGCGCAGCTCGGCCGCCGGCAGGGTCAGCAGCGCCGGCACGCCACGTGGCTCGATCCGCGGCGTGGCCGCCACGAACACGCGCAGGCGCCGCGCGCTTCGGTAGAGCTCATCGGCCACGCGCGGGAGGCCGAGCTGCCCCGCGCGTCCGGCATCGGTGAGGCGCTCGACCGCGCCGCTCCGGGTCCGGAGCGGCAGGTCCACGCCCAGCATCGAGGATCGTGCCGGGAAATCTAGCAGCAGGTCGCCCGGGGCGAGCCCCACCTCGCGCGCCAGGGCGTCCTCCACCCGCTCGAGCAGGTCAGGGTCCTCGCTGATCCAGGGCTCGGTCTCGGCGGGCACGTCGCTGGCGGAGAGGTCGAGGGCCCGCTTGTGCAGGCGCCGGGCCCGGATGGCCGCTGCCAGCGCGTTGCCGTCGCGGGTGATGAGCTGCTCCATCAGGCCGTCGTCGGTGGCCTCCGCGATGGCCGCCACGGTCACGCTCCCACGGGCGACGGCGCCGCGGACCGCGCGCTTGAACATGCAGGTCGCCGATCGCACGGCGTGGTGCCAGTACACGTTCCGGTACATCTGGTACTTCGCGAACAGCAGCGACTCCAGCGCGCTCACCCCCTTCTCGAGGACGCCGACCTCCCGGCGACCCTCCCCGGTCTCGACCAGGGTGAGCGTGGCGAGCAGCCGGTCGACGTCCACGGTGCCGTACGGGACGCCGCACATCAGGGCGTCGCGACTCAGGTAGTCGATCTTGTCGAGGTCGAGCGAGCCGGAGATGAGACCCTGG
>DASSYY010000318.1:0-8416 GCA_035703025.1 Gemmatimonadales bacterium
GCCAGACCGGCTTCTACTCGGGCTACGGCTTCGCGATTCCGATCAGCCTGGCGCGCCGGGTGATGGACCAGATCATCCAGCACGGCAAGGTCCAGCGGGCCGCGCTGGGCGTGACCGTCCGCAACATCTCGCCCAACGACGCGGCCTACGTCGGCCTGCCCGACGTGCGCGGCGTGGTGATCGAGGACTACGGCGGCGAGAGCTCGCCGGCCAAGGCGGCCGGCCTGGAGCCGGGTGACATCATCGTGGCGGTCGACGGGAAGCCGGTCGAGTACGTGGGGCAGCTGCAGCAGCAGATCGCATTCCGCCGGCCGGGCGAGACGGTCAAGGTCGACGTGGCCCGGAAGGGCGGCGTCCGGAAGACGCTCGAGGTGAAGTTGCGCGAGCTCCCGTCCGCCACACCGGTGGCCGCTGCCGACAGCGGCGACTCGGCCGAGGCCAACGACGACTCGGCCGCCTCGATCGGCCGGCTCGGCATCACGGTGGCGCCGGTAGACAACGACGACGTGCAGCAGCTCCGGCTCTCGCCCGAGCAGCGCGGCGCGATCGTCACCGATGTGAAGGCCGGCGGACCGTCCTACGGCGAACTGGTGGACCCGGACAACGGCGGGCCGGACATCATCACGGAGATCGAGGGCGCGCCGGTCCGCTCGCCGGCGGACCTCCGCAAGGCGATCGCGGCGCAGAAGCCGGGCAGCATCGTGAGCCTTCGGGTCTACAACGCCCGCGCCCAGACCCGGCGGGTGGAGCGGATCAAGCTCGGGGAGTAGGGAGGCGGGCTCCCACTCGGATCGTTTTCTTCACCTCCCGTCACCCTGAGCATGGCGAAGGGGGCATGACCAGGATCATGCCCCCTTCGCTGTGCTCAGGGTGATTCGCGCTCGAGGCTCAGCCGCGGCCCGTCAGCAGGATCAGCGGAGGCATGCGGCTAGCCCTTGCGCTCGGGCTTCCGCTCCCAGAGGACGTTGACGATGAGCCAGCGCCCTTCCACCCGCACCAGCTGCAGGTAGTCGATCCAGTCCGCCATCACCACTTTCGCGATGGCCGCGTTGCCGAAGACGTCGAGCACGGTCACGTCCTTCTGCTGCCGGTCCGCCGGCGTACCCTTGCCGTAGCCGTGCCGCGTGCCGTTGACCAGGGCCGTCGCGCCCATGGTCTGCACGAAACTCCGGCCGGTGGCGGTGTCGGTCACCAGGATGCGCTTCACTAGCTCGGGATGCAGCGCGCGGCCCATCCGGTCGCCGTCCCCGGCGTACCAGCCCTCGGCGTAGTCCAGGGCGGTGGCACGGATGGCGGCCGATTCGGCAGCGGTCTGCGCCTGGACTGTCGGCGCGGTGGTGGCAAGGAGGGCGAGCAGGAGGACCGGGCGGAAGCAAGGCATGGGAATGTCCGGGTTTGGGTGCAGTCAAGGAGTCACTGCCCTACGAAGGTGTGCGGGGTGCCGTTTCGACCGCCGACATCCCTGTGCGGAGCGACGCGCTTGGTGAGGCCTGTCACCGCTCGAGCCAGCGCGCGATCCCATCCTCCGACAGCGAACGAACCGATGTCACCAGGAGGGAATCGTGGCCGTGAAGAAGAGCGCCGGACGCTGGTCCGGCAGCAAGAAGGCATCGAATGCGGCGGCCGGGAAGCGCGATGCCGAGACCGACCGGAAGCTCCAGCAGGAGGCGGAACGCAAGCGGTCGCGGCAGCCCGGGTCCAGGAAGTCGGGCGCGGCGCAGACCGGCGCACGCCGGTACCCCGAGCCCCCCCTGCCCAAGCAGCATCTGGAGAAGCCGGGTCTCGAGACCGACCTCGACCCCCGGCCGAGCTATCTCGCGCGAGAGTACCGCGGGTCGGGCAAGCTCGAGGGCAAGGTGGCGCTCATCACCGGCGGCGACTCGGGGATCGGGCGGGCGGTCGCCGTGCTGTTCGCCCGCGAAGGCGCGGACGTCGCGATCGTCTACCTCAGCGAAGACGAGGACGCGGAGGAGACCCGGCAGGCGGTGGAGGCAGAAGGCCGGCGGGCCCTGCTGATCCCCGGCGACGTGACCGACTCGGAGTTCTGCCGCGAGTCGGTAGAGACCACTGTCCAGGCCCTCGGCCGGCTCGACATCCTGGTCAACAACGCCGCGTTCCAGGAGCACGCCGACTCGCTCGAGGACATCAGCGACGCACAGCTCGAGCACACGTTCCGGACCAACATCTTCGGTTACTTCTACATGGCCCGGGCCGCACTGCCGCACCTGGAGCGGGGCGCGTCGATCATCAACACGGGCTCGGTGACGGGACTCGACGGCAGCAAGCAGCTGCTGGACTACTCGGCGACCAAGGGGGCCATCCACGCGTTTACCAAGTCGCTGGCCCAAAACGTCCTGGACCGGGGCATCCGGGTAAACGCGGTGGCGCCGGGACCGGTGTGGACTCCGCTCAATCCGGCCGATCAGGATGCGGAGAAGGTGGCCAAGTTCGGCTCGGCGGTCCCGATGAAGCGGCCGGCGCAGCCTGAGGAAATCGCGCCGTCGTACGTGTTCCTGGCCGCGCCGGTGTGCTCGAGCTACATCACGGGCGAGATCCTGCCCGTCCTGGGAGGGAGCGAAGGCGGGTGAGGTGGGGCGTGGTCAGCGGAGCGTGATGCGCAGATCGTATGCGGCCCGCTCCGCGCCCGGCACTACGCTGACGACGTAGTCCTGCGTAGTCGCCACCCGGCCGGCGTACAGCCGCTGCCGGTCGGCGAGCCTGGCCAGCTGCGCGCCGTCCGCCAGCCCGTAGACGTGCAAGCCTACCGTCGGGGCACCGCCCAGGATCACCTCGAGCGTCCGGCCCGCCTCGGCCCGGATGAGGTAGTCGATGGGACCGCGAGATGGGGCCGTGCCGGTGAAGATCGCCGTCGGCTGGTCCGCGCTGACCATCACTTCGCGGGGAATCTGCACGGCCAGGGTATAGGTCGTCGGTGCTCCCGCCGTCACCCGCACCACGTAGTCCCCGTCCGCCGGCAGCCGGGCCGACCACACCTCGGGCTCGGCGCGCGGCGAGTGAAGCTCGGCTCCGGTCGCCGCCGAAAATACCCGCACCACCGGCTCGGGCGGCGGGTGGAGCCGCTCGGCCACCGGCCACGCGATCGCGTGCGCCAGCATCACCTGCCCTTGCCTTGCGCCGACGAGATAGCTGCGTGTGGCGCCGGCGGCCAGGCTGTCGTCGAGGATGCCCGAGGTCGTCCCGCGCGCAAAGCGGACCCGCGGCAGCCCGACGGTGTCGATGGGAGCGCCCGCCGCCACGGGGGCGGTTGGCGCCGGACCGGCCGACGGCGCGGCGTACGGCGTCTGGTCCGGCGCGCCCGTGCGCCCGTGGGCGCAGGCCGCGGCGGCGACGGTCGCGATCAGACAGGCGCCGCGCACTGACGGGCGAGTGACGGATCGCAATGCATGCTCCTGTTGGGGTAGGAGAAGTATAACGGGCGGGGGCGGCTGGATGGCGGCCGCGACTCTTCATCCTGAGCGCAGCGAAAGGGGCCATGACCGGAATCATGGCCCCTTCGCTGCTCCGTCTCCCGGCACAGCTCTTCCTACCCCGTCCGCGACCCCGACGACCATGCAGGGCTCAGCGCCGCCAGCGGCGCGGAGCGCCAGGGCTGCGGCTGCCGCTCGAGCACGACGAGCACCAGCGCGTGCGGCTCCGTCGATACCGACCCGATGACGCCGAACGCCTGCCTGGTGCCGTCCTTCCGCCGGAAGACGACCCCCGCCACCCGTTCCAGCCCGCGCTCCACCAGCGACAGCACCCGTCCCTGTTCCTCGCGGCTCCCGAACACGCCCAGCGTGTCCGCCACCCGCAGCAGCTCGGAGGCCGAGTCGTAGCCGAGCAGCCGGGCAAAGGGACGGTTCGCGGCGACCGGCGTCCCATTGGGCCGGAACAGACAGAGCCCGACCGGCGCGGCGTCGACGAGCTGGCGGAGCTGCTCCTCACTCTGGCGGAGCGCGTCCTCGACCCGGCGGCGGGCCGTCATGGCCTCGCGCAGGTCGGCGATCTGCTTGCGCAGGCCGGTGACCTCGTTGATGAGATCCTGTTTGGGACGGTGTTGATCGCGCATGGCAAAGACTAGGACGGCTGGCCGCCCCGCCCTTGCACTCAGGCGCGGAGAAACGCCGGGTGGTCGTGGCCGGTGAGCGCCACGATCACGCGCTCGTAGACCCGGGGGCCGTTGCCGCTGTTGGTGAGCACGACGATGGCGCGGCCGTTGGACGGATCGGCCACGGCGAAGTTGCGGAAGCCGTTGTTGGCACCCCAATGCCAGAGGGTGCGGCCGAACTCGTCCTCCTGCAGGCCCCAGCCGAGCCCCCAGGCGAGCGCGCTGTTGATCCGAACCTGCGGCGTCGTCATCGCCTCGCGAGTGGCGGGGCGGAGCGCGAGCGGGGCGGGCGAGCTCTCCGGCCGGGCGACCAAATGCGCGAGGAACCGGGCGTAGTCCCGCGCCGTCGTGAGCAGGGACGCGGCCACGTTCGGCACCATGTACACGGGCAGGACCGGCCAGGCGGGATTGACGAGCCGGACGACCCGCGCGGCATCGTCGTAGCGCCACTCCTCGATCGGCTTCCGCCATTCCTCCGCGATCACCGCCGTGCGCCGCCCGATCGCCGCGTACACCTCGGCGGGCTTTCCCTCCTCGTCGTAGCCGACCGCCATGCGTCCGCCGAACTCGCCGCGCCAGACCCAGCTGCTCTCGGTCATCCCGAGGGGCTGCAGCACGTCCTCGCGGAGCAGCCGTGCGATCGGCCGGTCCGTCACCGTTTCCACCACGCGCTGCAGATAGAAGAAACCTTCGCCCGAGTAGGCGTAGGCCTCGCCCGGCTCGGTGGCGGGCGCGAGCGGCCCGGTCTCGTGCCGCCAGTTGGGAAGACCGCTCGTGTGCGTGAGGACATGCCGTGCGGTCACGCGCCGCATGCGCGGCGTGTCGGCCTCGGGGCTCGCGAGGTAGTCGTAGAGCGGACGGTCGAGATCGAGGACGCCGGCGTCGACCAACCGGAGGACCGCATAGGCGAAGAGCGGCTTCCCGAGCGACGCGGCCTCGAACACCGTTCCGTCGCCCGCACCGCGCCGCGGCAGCAGGCAGGCGCGGCCGGCCGCCCTGGGAATGACGCCGCCCTCGTCCACCGTGGCGAGCGCCAGCCCCGGCACGGCGGCGAGCTCGAGCAGGCGGGGCAGTGTCCGGAGGAGCTCCGCCGTGGGACGCCACCGCGGACCGATCGCGCCCAGGCTTCGCCGGAGCGAGGTGGCCTGCACCGGCCAGACCTGACGGGCGGGCAACGTCGCGAGCACGCCACCCGCGGCGGCGGTGAGAAAACGGCGACGGTTCACGGCGTGAAACATCTCCCTCGAGCGGTGGACTCCGACCACTGAACTACGGACGCCGGCGGCGAGCGTTTCGCACACGTCGAGTCAGTTTCGCGGGGATGTTTCACTTGTTCACCATTGTATCAGTGGGCCGTTGCAACTCCGGATTACATGCACCACCGGAACGCAGGATGACCTTTGGTAGATGCCCGACGACCTGAAATGGTTTGCTCGGCAGCGGCCACTCATCCCTTCGCCCGAGGTCCGACTCGCCCGTACGCCCGATGTCCCGCCCGCCGGAAACTCCCCATCATGCTTACCGGTTCACTCACATCGGAGCGTTCATGTCTGCATCCTCGAGCGGCGGCCCCCTGGCCGCGCTGTCCGACGACCTCGCCGCCGCGGTCGACACCGTCGGCCGGTCGGTCGTCGCCATTCACGCCCGCCGACGGATCCCGGCCTCGGGCGTCGTCTGGCAGCCGGGCGTCATCGTCGCGGCACACCACACCATCCAGCGCGACGACGACATCACCGTCACGCTGCACGACGGCAGCACGGCCTCGGCGACGCTGGCGGGGCGGGATCCATCGACCGACTTGGCGGTGCTTCGCCTTGCGACCGGCGCGGGGGCGAGCGGCCCGGGAGCCCCTGCGGCCGCCGCGGCGGAAGGTGCGCCACGCGTCGGCCAGCTCGTGCTCGCGCTCGGTCGGCCAGGCACCGCGGTCACCGCCAGTCTCGGCATCGTGAGCGCGGTCGGCGGCGAGTGGCGCACGTGGCAGGGCGGCACCATCGACCGGTTCATCCGGCTCGACCTCAACGTGTACGACGGGTTCTCGGGTGGGCCGCTGGTCGATGCCGGCGGGCGCGTCATCGGCATCAATACCTCGGGGCTCGCCCGCGCCACCGCGCTCACGGTACCCGCGGGCACCGTCGCTCGCGTCGCCGGTCAGCTGCTGGCACGCGGCCACGTGGCCCGCGGCTGGCTCGGCATCGCGACGCAGCCGGTGCGGCTGCCCGCAGCGCTGCAGCGGAGTCTCGGGCTCGAGGCCGACGGCGGGCTCGTGGTGGTCAATGTCGAGCCCGACAGTCCCGCGGACCGCGGCGGCCTGCTCATCGGCGACATCCTCGTCGCGCTCGACGGGCAGGCGGTGCGTGACCCCGGCGACGTGCTCGCGGCACTCGGCGGCGACCGGATCGGAAAGGCCGTGACGCTGAAGGTGGCCCGCGGGGGACGCGCGGAGCAGGTGGGCGTGACGGTGGGGGAGCGGCCCCGTGCCCGCCGCTGATTCGCTTCTCCGCGGCGCGCTGCGCGCAGAGTCGGTGCTGGGCGTCGAGACGGCGCTGGGTGAGGTAGCCGAGCGGCTGGCGCGGGTGACGGTGCAGGTGCGCTTCGGCGGACGGAGCGCCGGAGCGGGCGTCGTCTGGCTGCGAACGGGGGTGGTGGTGACCAACGCGCACGTCGCCACCGGCCCCGGCGCCGAGGTCGTGCTGCCCGACGGCCGCGTGCTCTCCGCGCGAGTATCGGCGCGCGACCCCGGGCGAGATCTCGCCCTGCTCGCCGTGCCGGCCGAGGATCTCGAGCCGGCGCTCCGCAGCGACGCTCGCGGACTCCGGGCGGGCGAGCTGGTCGTGGCACTCGGCCATCCGCTCGGCGTGGCCTATGCGACGGCACTCGGCGTCGTGCACCGCGTCCCGACCGGCGCGCGCGGGCCGGCCGGCTGGCTGCATGCGGACATCCGGCTGGCGCCTGGCAACTCGGGCGGCCCGCTCGCCGACACGGCAGGACGAGTGGTGGGGATCAACGCGATGATCGTGGGCGGGCTCGGGATCGCGGTCCCGTCGCACGTCGTGGAGGCGTTCGTGCGCGCGGTCGCGGACGCGAGGCACGGGGGAGCGCGCGCGGCGTGATCCGGGTGCTCGTGGTGGCGCGGTCGGAGCTGGAGCGGGCGGGCCTCGAGGCGCTGCTCGCGACGCGGGGGCACGTCGCGGTCGGCGGCGGCAGCGCCACGCTCACCGACGCCCGCCGGCGGATCGAGGAGAGCCTGCCGGCGGTCGTGCTCGCGCTGGTCGAGCGCGGCGCCGAGCCGCCCCGGCTGGCGCTCGCCCCGGACGCGGCAGCCGGCGCTCCGGCCCTGGTGCTCCTCGGGGACGCGCTCCCCCGGGGCTGGGCGGTGCGTGCGGTGCGATCCGGCGCCCGGGCGGTGCTTCCCCGCACCGCCACCGCCGATGCGATCGTCGCGACGGTCGAGGCAGCCGCCGCGGGACTGGTAGTCCTGCCGAGGGACGCGCTCACCGAGGTGCCGCAGGGGACGGCTGCCGGCGCGGCCGCTCCTCCCGAGCCGCTCACCGCGCGCGAGGCGCAGATCCTGGCCCTGCTGGCCGAGGGGCTGGTCAACAAGCAGATCGCGGCGCGGCTGGGCATCAGCCGGCACACGGTGAAGACGCACCTCGCGGCGCTGTTTCACAAGCTGGGGGTGTCGACGCGCGCGGAGGCGGTGGCGGCGGGGGCGCGGGCGGGGGTGATCCTGCTGTGACCCGGTCGGCCGCCCGCGTCTTACCGCAGCAGCTTGAACGCGTGCGTCCAGCTGTCCTGCAAGAATCCCGGAATGCACCACAAGACTGCGGGCGGCTCGATTGCCCGCGCCGCGACGGCGCCGCCCATGTCCGCCGTCTCCCAGCCGAACTGATCGAGGACCCGGGCGACGATCGCTTTGGCCTGGGCGTCGTCGCCGCAGTAGAACATCGTGGGCCGGACGCCACCGAAGTCCGGATCGACCATGCGCGCGCTGCCCACGCAGCTGAACGCCTTGACGAAGCGCGCCATCGGCCAGGCTAGCTGCAGCCGCTCCATCAGCGATTCGTTGGGGCCGGTGAAGCTGTGCAGAACCCCCTGCTCGGGCGGTGCATCGGTGAGCGGGTTGGTCGTGTCGATGACGACCTTGCCGTCGAGCTCCGGCCCTACCAGCGACAGGACTCGCTCGGCGGCGTTGCCCTTCACCGAGAGCACCAGCGCTTCGCCCCAGCGCCCCACCTCGGCGAAGGTGCCTGCCGAGATCCCGGTCTCCTTCGAGTACTCAGCCAGCTTGGCCGGGGTCCGGCTCCCGAT
>DASSYY010000185.1:0-5697 GCA_035703025.1 Gemmatimonadales bacterium
TCGCCTGGCAGGCGCGCGGCTACCGGATGACGACGGTCACCTCGACCATGCTCCCCGCGCCGCCGGCGCGGTGTCCTTCGAGCGACGCCTGAGGCCCGCGCCCGCCTTCAGACGTGCAGGACCGCCCCCGTCCAGCCGGCGCTGTCCTGGTCTTCCTTGTGCATCACGCCCAGGTCCACCACCACCTCGTCGCCCGAGCGGGCGACCGTGAACCGGTCCATCCCCCGCGTCGCGCGCCCGGAGACGAAGGTGCCGTCGGGCCGGTACTTGGAGTGGTGCTTGGGACACTGGAACTGGCTGTCGCCCTGGTTCCACCGCAGCGCCGTCCGCTGGTGCGGGCACGAGAGGTTGAAGGCATAGACCGCCCCTTCCCACCGGACCAGGATGACCTCCTGCTCGCGATCGATCTGGACGCCGTCGGCGGTCGGGATCGGATAGGCCGGATTGCCGCCGACCATCGCACGGGCGCGGGTCGGGACCGGAGTCACCGCCACCGCCACGCCGCTCGGGACGCCGAGGCCGGTGAGCGCCGCGATCGCCGCGAAGCCGAGTCCCTGAAGAAAGCGGCGGCGGTCGACGGCGAGCCCGCACCGTTCGCACGCGGGCGGAGCGCCGCGCTCGTCAGGGCCCGTCATGCCGCGTTTACCAGTACCGTGCCGACGACCACGGTGCTCGTCCAGAGTAGCAGGCTCACGTACGCCGTCGCGCGCAACCGCCGCCACAACCGCGCCTGTCGCCGGGGCCCGTCCGGGCCCAGCCGGAGCGCGCGCTCGGTCCGCTCGAGCACGGCCCCGTTGGTGAGCAACAGAGCCACCAGCGCGAGATTCGCAATGAAGATCGGCGACGCGGCGAAGGTCTCGACGTCGGCGGCCGCGAGCGCCACGCCGCTCAGGAACAGCACCGCGAGGGCGACCAGCACCGGCCGGTGCACGGCGTGCAGCTCCGCCAGCGTGCTCGCCCGCTCGGACGGATGGCGCCGGTAGGCGCGCAGCGTCGAGCGGTCCGCCGCGATCGCGAGCCCTCCGCCGAAGAGCAGTCCGACGAGATGTACCCCGGTCACCACCGAGGCCACCGCCTTCGAGTCGGAGTACAGCGATTGCCAGGGCGCGAAGGCGTGCGCCAGGTTCTGCACCAGCGTCATGGTCAGTCCTTCCAGAGCCACATCATGAGGGTCGAGACGGTCGCGACGCTGATCGAGGCGATCGCGGCGTTCCGGTGCTTGGTGGCGCCCGCATCGCTCTCGCGCGCGCCTTCGGCCAGCGAGGCCGTATAGAGAAAGCCCGCGTCGGCGAGCAGCATGCCGAGCGCGTGCAGGTTCCTGCGAGTGCGGCCGGCGGGATCGTGCCGCGCCTCGATCATGTTCCACACGCCGGTCACCGTGTTGACGGCGAACAGCACGCCCAGCGCGCCGGCCACGGCGCCGTGCGCCGAGCGGGTGCCCGACGACGCCCGGCTCCCGCTCCGCTGGCCGTCGAGGACCTTCTGCCCCAGCACGTACTCGGTGGCGAACAGCGGCAGCTCGGCGTAGCTCGCGTAGCGATGGATCGCGAGCCGGGTTCCGTAGGCGTTGCTGTACTCGATGGCCTTGGGCCGGGTGTCGCCGGTGTCGACGGCGATGGCCGCCGACGAATCAGCGGCGAAGCTCATTCCCAGCGCCGACAGCCTCGGCCCGGCCGCTCCGCTGTCGGGGGCGACCATGGCGCCGCTGTCCGGAGCAGCCGCGTCGGCCGTCTGCGCCACGAGCGGCGGGGCGGCGATCGCCAGCGCCGCCGCCGAGGCCAGCAGGTGCCGCCTCACCGAGCCGGCTCTACCGAGAGGGAGATGGTATCACCGGCGGTCGCACCGAGCGGCCGACGGTCGGAATCGAAGACCAGGCGGCCGCCGACCAGGACGGTGAGGCGCGTCAGCCCGCGGGGAACCTCGAGCGCGTACCGCGCCGCCGGGCGGCGATTGTCCACGACGATCCTGCCCTCGCCGACCTGATAGGCCACCGCGCCGCCGAAGGCGCGCAGCGAGACGTCGGGCCGGTCGGCCGTCACGACGGTGAGCCGGCCCGCCGGCTCCGACTCCCCGAAGACGAGGGTGAGCTCGCTCGTAGCCGGTATCTCGACGCCGCCCGCTGCCTGCCCGTCGTTGCGCGTGGACCCCGTCGGCACCGGGACCGCCGGGTGGCCGGCGGGCGGTGCGGCCGGCGCCACCCGCTCTCGGATCCAGCGGTTGAGCGGCGTGCCCGGGACCGCGGCCGCGGCGCCTCCCGCCAACACCAGCGCGAGCGAGGCCGCGAGCGCGGCGCGGCGAAGGCTGGTACCTCGAGCCGCTGCCATCGGTGGCTTCCGTTCGGGGACGGGATGGTCGAGGACGGCAAGCAGCCCCCGCACTTCGGCGTCGCCCGCGCGGAGCTCGGCCTCCAGGGCCGCGCACTCCGCGCAGTCCGCGAGGTGGGACCGCAGCCTGGCGGCCGCGCCGTCCGTGAGCTCGCCGTGGATCAGGGCGAGCAGCGTCGCGTCACTCGGGTGCACCGTGCAGCTCCTTGAACGCGGCGCGAAACGCCTGGCCGGCCCGCACCAGTGTCGTCCCCACGCTGCCGTCTGCGAGGTGGAGCGCCGCCGCGATCTCGCGGTAGCTGTAGCCGGCGTGGCGCAGCAGCAGCGCCTGCCGGTCGCGGGGGGAGAGCGTCTCGAGCGCCGCCCGCACCGCGCCGACCCGCTCGCTCCGCTCCAGCTCGGCGGCGGGATCGGCCGCCGGCGTGCCGGATGGCGCGCGCGAAGGCTGCTCGGTGAGCAGGCGGAGCTGCCGCGTCGCGCGGCGGCGCTCGTCGCGCACCAGGTTGTTCGCGACGGCGACCAGCCAGCCGGCCGGCTGATCCGGCATCGTGCCGCGCTGGTGCAGCCGCACGAACGCCTCCTGCGCGGCGTCGGAGGCCAGATCGGGGTCGCCGGTGAGGCGGTCGAGATAGGTGAACAGGGAGACGAAGCGGGACGCGTAGCAGGCCCGGAACGCCTCCTCGAAGGAGGCGTCGGGTCTGGCGGCGATCGGCGTGACGGGCCGCCCGCCGTGCCCGGGGGCGTCGAAGCTCATGGAAGCGAGGGCGAGGGCCGTGCCGTAGGTATGCACGCCGGAGGAACGTGCCAGCGCCGCGGGATGTGACGGGCCGGCCGCAGGCCCGGCGTCAGAACCGCCAGCCGACCTCGAGCGCCAGCGCGCGAGGGACGCCGCGAATCACCCGGAGCCCTCCATCCCGGCCCGCGACGAGTCCGAGCGTGTTCTGATGACCCAGGACGTTGGTGACCGAGATCGACGTGGTGAGCAGCGTACCCTGGCCGATGCCCGGGAGCCGCCAGTCGCGGCGCAACCCGAGGTCGAGCCGCGAATAGGTCGGGAGCCGCTCGGCGTTGAGCGTGCCCGGCAGGATCTCGGGCGTGCCCGCCAGCTCGCCCGACTCGTGCAGCGCATCCAGGGCCTGAAATTCGAACCCCGGCCCGATGATCGACGTCGACTGCCGCGCGCCGCCCTGGAAGCGGAGCTGCAGCCGCGTGTCGCGGAGCACGCGGTATCCCAGGTCCAGGGCGACCGAGGTCCCCTGGCCGTAGCCCGCATCGTAGCGCGTGGCGCCGGCGGTGCGCACGTCGCGCGCCAACGTCAGCGACGCCCGGCCCGAGAGCGGCCCGCGCGCCAGATCGAGCGCGCCGATGACCCCCGAGGCGTCTCCCTGCCCCACGACGATGCTGTCGCCCGGGAAGAGCCCCGGCGTGGACGCCGCACCGAGGGCGAGGCCGCTGGTACGGCGCAGGTATCCGGTGACCGAGAGTCGAAGGCCCGCGGCCACGCGCCGCTCCACCAGCGCCTCGATCCGATCCGCGCGCGCGACCGGCAGCGTGCCGGAGCCCGCGGCGACCGGCAGGTCGAATCCCAGCAGCAGCCCCAGCGCCGACTCGTCGTTGATCACCGACTGCAGCACCTGGTGGCTCCGGCCGACGCCGATTCCCAGCCGGGTCCGACGGTCCGCGTCCAGCATGGCGGTCAGGCGAGGCTCGACTCCGGCCCAGCCCGAGAAATCGGTACTCGCGCGGAGCCCGGCCGAAAGCTGCAGCACGCGCGCCGGCCGCCAGAGCCGCTCGCCGAACACCGAGCCCACCACCGGCGCGGCGTCCAGCGCGAGGCCGCTCGCGGACGCCAGCGCCGCGCCGGGAAGGGGCACGACATCGTACTGCGTGCTCGGACGCACCAGACTGACACCGGCGCTGAGTCCACCGTCCTCCCGCGGCCAGGCCACCCGCGCGGAGAGCCCGGTCTCGCTCAGCCGGTTCCGCAGGTGCTGCGCGTTCCCGGCGGCGAGCCAGTTCACGTCGGCCGAGCTGCCGGCCCACCAAGCCGCGGTCTCCAGCCGGACGCCGCTCGGGGAGACGCGACTCCACGTGACGCCCTGGCTGTGGCTCCGCCAGGCGATCGCGTTGCGTGCGATGCCCGCGTACCCTCCCCCGGCGGTGGCCGGCTCCGACCCGCCGTCGCCGTCGCCGACCGAGGGGAAGTCGATCCGGTTGCCGGACGCGAAGGACACGAGCCGCAGCCGGCCTCCCCCGACCTCGGTCGTCGCCACCCCGAGCAGGTCCTCGTACCCGTTGCTGGAGTCGTGGTACGACTCACCCATCAGCACGTCGCGGTAGGTGGTCCGCGCGCCGACGACCAGGCCGGTGCGGAGGCCGGGGAGGTAGCCCGAGGCGGTCTGGCGCACCTCGCCGGGAACGAACGACCCGCGGGCCTCGAACGGGCGGGGGCCCGGATCGCGCGTCTCCAGCTCGACGACGCCGGCCAGGTGGTCGCCGAAGCGCGCCGGGCTGACGCCGGTGTGCAGCTCCGCCTCGGCGATCAGGTCCGGGTTCACGGCGCTGGAGGCGCCCGCCAGATGGACCGCGGAGAACAGCGGAATCCCGTTCAGCAGGACGAGATTTTCGGAGCTGCCCCCGCCGCGGACGTGCAGGCCGGCGTCGCTCTCCCCCCGCCCCGGCGCTCCCGCCGCATCGGCCAGGGCACGCTGCACGTCGGCCTCGCCAGCCTGGCGCTGCTCGAGCCAGTCGTCGCCCAGGCGCAGGGTCCCGATCTCCGCGCCGCCGCCGGCACCGTCCGGGGATCGGCCTAAGGCATCGGCGACCACCTGCAGCGTGGGAAGCTGCAGCGGCACCGGCTCGAGCTGCACGTCCACCTGGGTGCGGGACGAGGAATCGGGCAGGAGCACCCCGAGCTCCAGCGGGGCGTAGCCGGCACGGCTGAAGCTGAGCTGGTGGGTGCCGGCTCCCAGGCCGGAGACCAGGTACCGGCCGGCCGAATCGGAGACCGCGGCCGGCCGCCCAGCCTCGGTCACCTGGACGCCGGAGAGCGGCCGCCCGCCCGCCCCGTCTCGAACGGAGCCGGCGATCGCCGCGGCGGGGGCGGGGGCAGTGACCTGGAGCAGGACGACGGCGGTCAGGAGCACGAATTCAATGTAGGTGGACGGCACCGGCGGCGGCATGGCGCGGTCTCTTGTCCCGCCCGGCCGGCGACCACTACCTTGCTCGGCTCAATGCCGTCCACCGCTGCGTTCTCCGTCCTGCTGGCCATCAGATTCTCCCACCTGCTCAACGACATGATGCAGGCGCTGCTGCCTGCCATGTACCCGATGCTCAAGTCCTCGTTCGCCCTGGATTTCACGCAGATCGGGCT
>DASSYY010000228.1:0-14375 GCA_035703025.1 Gemmatimonadales bacterium
GCTCCCGTCCGTGGTCGGGGCGGGCTCGGACGTCTGCTGCTCGACCTCGCCGGTTTGGGAGCGCCAGGCAGCGGTCAGCTTGCTGGCCCCGCCCGACCCTTCGGTGGCGACCGAGAGGACCACGGTGTCCTGCGGGCCGAATTGGAAGGTGGGCTCGGCCACACGGTTGCCGGCCCCGCGGCCTTTCCCGATCATCACCATGGATACTCGCCGCGCGACGGGCTTGGCTGCCAATGCCTTCGCCGAGTCGGCGAGCCTGCCGGACTCCTCATCCCGCGACCTGTCAGATTCACTGCATGACCCGATGAGCGCCGCGATCACCACCGACGACGCTCCGACTAGCGACGCGTGAGCCATACGGACCTCCGTTCGCAAATGCGTCCCAGGTCCAGACACGATGCGGCCCCCCGCTGAGGCTGTCAACGGAGGGCCGGGCATCGCAGCATTCGATCGAGTGGGCTGTGCCGGCTATCGCCCCACGCCATGGCACTTCTTGTACTTCTTCCCCGACCCGCACGGGCAGGGATCGTTCCGCCCCACCTCCGGCACCGCCGCCGTCGCCCGGGCCAGCGGGCCGTGCGAGCTGGTGAGCGCCGGCGCGGGCCGGCCCGGGGCCACCGGCGGCGGCGGCGCCACCCGGGGCGGCGGGCCCATGAAGAGATCGTCGGCGCCGCTGGTCGGCGCGGAGGGATGCGAGATCGCCGTCGGCGGGGGCGGCGGCGCCCGCGGCGGCTCCGGCCGCTCGGCGCTCACCTGGATCTTGAGGAACCGCTCGGTGAAGGTCGACTGGATGTCGCGCATGAGGTCCTCGAACATGTCGAATGCCTCACGCTTGTACTCCACCAGCGGATCCTTCTGGCCCCACGCCCGGTACTGGATCGCATTCCGCAGCTGGTCCAGGTCGTACAGGTGGTCCTTCCAGCGCTCGTCGAGCACGTTCAGCATCACCGACGAGAGCACCTGACTGTCCACGTCCGGGATCCCGATCGACCGGCCGAATTCGACCAGGTACTCGATCTTCCGCCGGAAGCTCTCCTCGCCCTCGGCCTTCACCGCCGCGATCATCTTGTCCATGTCGGGCGTGGCCTCGGCGTCGGTCAGCGCATCGACCGCGACGAGGTACTGCAGCATGAGCGCCTCCCGGAGCCCACCGCGATCCCACTCCTCGGGACGCTCGGCCGTCGCCAGGAACTGGGTGACGCCGCGCTCGAGCGCCGCCTCGATCATCCGCCGCGCCTCGGCCTTGAGCTCCTCGCCCCGCTCCAGGGCGAACAGCCGGAGGGAATAGATCACCTCGCGCTGCTGGTTCATCACGTCGTCGTATTCCAGCAGCCGCTTCCGGCTCTGGAAGTTCTGCAGCTCGACCCGCTTCTGCGCCTGCTCGATGGCACGGGTCACCAGCCCGCCGGTGATGACCTCGCCCTCCTCCGCCCCGCTCTTGTCCATCCAGCGCGCGATCCGATCCGACCCGAACAGCCGCATCAGGTCGTCCTCGAGCGAGAGGAAGAAGATGCTCTGTCCCGGATCGCCCTGGCGGCCCGAGCGACCGCGGAGCTGCCGGTCGATTCGCCGCGACTCGTGCCGCTCGGTGCCGATGATCTGGAGGCCCGCCTCGGGCAGCTCCAGGTCGAGCGACTTGTCGAGTTTGATGTCGGTGCCGCGGCCCGCCATGTTGGTCGCGATCGTGATCGCCGCCCGCTGGCCGGCCCCGGCGACGATCTCCGCCTCGCGCTGGTGGTACTTCGCGTTCAGCACCTCGTGCTTGAGCCCGCGGCGCTTGAGCTGGCGCGACAGGGTCTCGGAGATGTCGACGTTGACCGTGCCGATCAGGATCGGCCAGCCGAGCTCGTGCAGCCGCTCGATCTCGGCGATGATCGCGTCGTGCTTCTCCTTGCGGGTCTTGTAGATCCGGTCGGCCTGGTCCTGGCGCCGCACCGGCCGGTGGGTCGGAATGACGCTCACCTCGAGACCGTAGATGGAGTAGAACTCGGTCTCCTCGGTCTCGGCGGTGCCCGTCATGCCGGACAGCTTGTCGTACATCCGGAAGTAGTTCTGGATCGTGATCGTGGCGAAGGTCTGGGTCTCGCCCTTGACCTGCACCTGCTCCTTGGCCTCGACCGCCTGGTGGAGCCCGTCCGCCCAGCGCCGGCCCGACATGATGCGACCGGTGAACTCGTCCACGATCAATACCTGGCCCTCCTGCACCAGGTAGTCCACTTCCTTCTCGTACAGGACGTGCGCCTGCAGCAGCTTGTGAATGATGTGGAGCTTCTCGCTCTTGATCGCGTACTCGCCCTCGACCGCGCGGCGCTGCTCGATCCGGTCGTGCGGCGAGAGGTCCGGATCCTTGTCGATCCGGTGGATCGCCTCCGAGATGTCGGGCACCAGGAACAGCTCGGGATCGTTGGGCGACATCGCCTCGGCGCCCCGGTCGGTGAGGTGGACCGAGTGCCCCTTCTCGTCGAGCACGAAGTACAGCGTGTCCTCGAGATCGCGCATCCGCTGCTGCTTCATCGGCAGCTTGCGGTCGGCGATGGCGTCGAGCTCCATGCGCTGGACCAGCTGCTTGATCCCGGTCTCGTTGTACATCTTGAGCAACCGCTTGTTCTTCGGCATGCCGAGCTGGGCCTGGTACAGCTTGAGCGCCGCTTCCTGCCTGGTCTTGTCGTCCTCCAGCAACCGCTCGGCCTCGGCGAGCAGGGTGTTGACCACCCCGGTCTGCTTCCGGACCAGCTCGGCCACCTGGCGGTTGAAGGTGGCGTACTTGTCGTCCGCCTCGTTCCCGACCGGGCCCGAGATGATGAGCGGCGTCCGGGCCTCGTCGATGAGGATCGAGTCCACCTCGTCGATGATGGCGTAGGCGTGCTCGCGCTGGACCCGCTGCTCCAGCGAGAACACCATGTTGTCGCGGAGGTAGTCGAACCCGAACTCGTTGTTGGTGCCGTAGGTGATGTCGGCCAGGTAGGCCGCGCGGCGCTCGGGCGAGGAGGGCTCGGTGTCGTCCAGGCAGGCGACGCTGAGGCCCAGGTACTTGAAGACGTGGCCCATCCACTGGGAGTCGCGCCGGGCCAGGTAGTTGTTGACGGTGACCAGGTGCGCGCCGCGTCCGGTGAGCGCGTTGAGATAGAGCGGCAAGGTGGCGACGAGCGTCTTGCCCTCGCCGGTGGCCATCTCGGCGATCCGCCCCTGGTGGAGCACGACGCCGCCGATGAGCTGGACGTCGTACGGGACCATGTCCCAGGTGAGCTCGTGCCCGATCACCTGCACCGGGGTGCCCATCAGCCGGCGGCATGCCTCCCGCACGGTGGCGAACGCCTCCGGCAGGAGGTCGTCCAGTCCGGCCGCCAGTTCTTTCTTGTAGGCGCGGTCGAGCTCGTGGAAGCGCTGCTCCAGCTTCTCGCGCTCGTCCGGATCGGCACAGCCATGCTTGGCCTCGCGCACCTGGTCCAGCTCGGCCTTGAGGGCGCCGGTGCGCTCCGCCAGGCGCGCGCGAAAGCGAGCCGTCTGGGCCTTGAGGTCTTCCTCGCTGAGGTCGGCGAGCTTGGCCTCCTCGGCATGGATGGCGTCGACGGTCGGCTGGATCCGGCGGCGCTCTCGGTCGAACCGGGTCCCGAAGACCGCGGTCATCAGATTCTTGATCATTCTGCGTCCAAATATAAGCGGTGCCGGGCCATATACTCGGCCACGGCGTCGGGGACCCAGTACCGCACCGAGCGCCCTTCCCGGACGCGCCGGCGGATCGTCGTAGCCGAGATATCGACCGCGGGGACCTCGACCGTGCCGGAGATGAGCGGGGAGTCGGGAATCGGGATGCCCGGCCGCGCGAAGACCACGATCCGGGCCAGTGCGGGCAGCTCGTTCGCCCGGTGCCAGGCGCCCAGCTCCGCCGCGGCATCGGCGCCGAGGAGGAGGGTCCAGGCCACGCCGGGCTCCCGGCCGCGGAGCGTCAAGAGCGTCTCGACGGTATAGGAGGGCCCTTCGCGCCCGAGCTCCGCGCGCTCCACGGCGAAGCCGGGCACCTCAGCGATGGCCAGCTCCAGCATCGCGGCCCGGTGGGCCGCGCCGGCCGCGTGGCGCCCGACCTTGAACGGCTGCTCGCGGGCGGGAACGAATCGCAGTTCGTCGAGGCCGAGCGACTCGGCCGCGACCTGGCCCACGATCAAATGGCCGTGATGGATGGGATCGAACGAGCCGCCGAGGAGACCGATGGAGCGCATATGGCCCAAGACCCCGTCACCCCGGGCGCAGCGAGGAATTCCTCACGACGCCTCGGCGCTGTCGGGACACGCCTTCCCCACTCCCGGCGCCTGGGCGTGGAACCGGCGAATGTAGCCGCAGGTCTCCTGGACGTCTTCCTTGTACCCCAGCGTCCGGTAGGCCTGGACCAGGTGGATGAGCGCATCCGGCGCCACCGAGCTTCGCGGATAGGTCGCCACCAGGTCCTTGAGGTACAGGATCGCCGAGTCGAAGGCCTTGAGCCGCATGTAGTACAGCGCGGCCTTGTACTCCTTCACGGCGAAGCGCTCCTGCAGGTCGTCGATTCGCTCCTGTGCCCGCTTGGCCGCGGTGGTGCCGGGATACCGGTTCAGCAGCTCCTGATAAGTGGCGAGCGAGGTCTGCCCGTACGACGGATCGAGCTCGGGCCGCCGCCAGAGGTCGGCGTACACGTCGCCGACGCGGAGGAGCGCCTCGGGGGCGAGCGGATCGTTGGGCGTGTCGTCGGAGACCTTCCGGAACTCACGGGCGGCCTGCAGGTGGCTGCCGAGGGCGAACTGGGCTTCGCCCTCGAACATGTGCGCCTGAGTGGCGCGCGTGTCGCCCGGGGGAAATTCGAGCAGCACCCGGTCCAGGTGCTTGAGCGCCTCGCTCCACTTGCCGCGACGCACGGCGGCCTGCGCTCGAGCCCACAAGGTGTCGATCTCGCCGCTAGTGGCGGTCTCGGACACCTGGGAGATAGGCGTGGGCGTGGCGCGGGGCGCCGGGGTCGACCCGCCGCAGGCCGCCGTGCCGAGCAGCAGAAGCCAGCAACTTCTCGGGATCATCGCTCTCCAGTACGGGCGGAATCGCCCGTGAGTGGTGACAGCCCCAACGCGGACAGCCGCGCCGCGGCCGCCTCCCCCATCGAATCCACCGTCCCGCCCGAGACCACCGTCTGGAACGCCAGCGCCGCGGCCAGGGTGTCACCCTGGGCCAGCCGCGTCGCGGCATACCGAAGCAGCGCCCGCCGCCCCGTGGGTGTGGTCGAGTCCACCCGAGCCGACTCGGCGAACCAGAGCGCCGCATCGTCGAGCCTGCCCGCCGAATCGGCCCGGGCCCCGAGCGTATAGGCGCAGTCCGCCGCGCCCCGACTCGCCGGCGCACGCATGCTGCTGTCCTGGCTGCGCCGGAGCACCGCGCGGTACTGGAGCAGCGCCTGTCCGCAGCCCGCGGTGGCCTGGAGCGCGCGGCCGTAGAGCGCGAGCAGGGAATCGACCGTCTCGGGGGCCGAGGCCGCCGCGAGCGCCCCTGGAAGCAGGGCGACGATCTCCGCCGTGTCCGGGTCGGGTTGCAGGGCCAGGATGAGCGCGTAGCGCCCGGTGGCCCGCTCGGGCGCCACCGCCTGAATGCCCGTCACGACCTCGCGCAGCACGTCGGTATTCCCCGCCCGCTCGGCCGCGCGGGCCACCGACTCGAGCCCTTCGGCCGCCTCGTCCGCCCGGGTCGGATCGTCGCCCGCCAGGTGGAGGTAGGCATCGGCGGCCTCGCGCAGCTCGTTCGCATGCAACGCCGCGGCACCGGTCTTCGCCCAGAGCGCGGCCCGGGGCCGGCCGCCCAGCAACGCCCGGTACTCGCCAAGCGCGTCCGCGAAGCGCCCCTCGGCGTAGGCGCGGTCGCCCTCCCGCTCGCGATCGGTGCCGCCGCAACCGGCCGCCAGCCCGGCGACCAGCAGGGACGCCAGGCCGGCGCGCGCGGCCCAGCCGGCGCTCACGCGCCCGTGCGCCCCAGCATCGCGAGGTAGGCCTCGACCCGCGCATTCTCGGGGCGGCGCGCCAGGCAGGCGCGCCAGACGTCGCGGGCCCCGACACCGTCGCCCGAGAGAAAATGCGCCAGGCCCAGTGCCGCCTCGGCGTCCACGAAATTCGGCCGCGCCCGGAGGACCTGCTCCAGCGCATCGCGGGCCTCGAGCGGACGGCCGGCCTCGAGCATCACCCGGGCCATCCGGTACCGCAGATCCTGGAAGCCCGGGCCCAGCTCCAGCGCGCGCTCGTACTGCTCGATGGCCCGCACCAGCGCGCCCGCTTCCGCGTAGGCGTCGGCCAGTTCGGCGTGCTGGTTGGCCAGCCGCGCCGCCACCGGCGCGGACAGTCCCGCGCTGGGTGGGGCCACGCTATCCGCCGCCCGGCGGAACGACTCCTCGGCCTCCGTGGCCCGCCCCAGCTCGCTCAGCACCAGCCCCTGGTGAATGAGCGCCTCGAGGTAGCGCGGGTTGAGCTCGAGCGCCATCCGGAACTGGGTGAGCGCCTCCTCCGACCGGCCCAGCAGAGAGAGCGAGACGCCGATGAGATGATGCACGTCCGCGAACGCCCGGCCGGAGGCGACGATCTCCTCGAGCAGGTAGATCGCACCGTAGTAGTCCTGTACCGTGAACCGGTCGCGGGCACGCGCCAGCAGGCGCTCAGTCTGACCGGCCATAGGCCTCCCGGAACCAGGTGACGAAGCGCCGGACGCCCTCCGGAAACGGGATCCTGGGCGCGTATCCCAGCACGGCGCCGGAGCGGGTCAGGTCCGCGGCCGTGCGCTGGACGTCGCCCGGCTGCATCGGTCCCCACTGGACCCGGGGCTCGATCCCGAGCGCGCGAGCGATCTCGGCCACCATGTCCCCCGTGGAGACCGAGCGGTTGCCGCCGAGGTTGAACAGCTCCATGCCGATCGGAGCGGTGGCGGTCCAGTCGATCGCGGCGACGACGCCGGCAGTGATGTCGTCGCAATACGTATAGTCGCGCGCCTGGGTGCCGTCGCCGAACAGCGTGATCACCTCACCGTCGACCATCCGGCGCGCAAACGCGTGGATGGCGAGGTCGGGGCGCTGTCGGGGACCGTAGACGGTGAAGAACCGGAGCGCGGCGGAGCGGAATCCGTAGATCGGCGCCACGGCGCGAAGGAGCAGCTCCGCCGCCCGCTTGGTGGCCGCATAGGGTGAGACCGGCTCGACGGCCACCGCGTCCTCCCTGAACGGCACCGGCGTGCTGTCGCCATATACCGACGAGGACGAGCCGAAGGCGATCCGCGACACCCCGGCCCGCCGGGCGGCTTCGAGCACCGCCGCCGTGCCGGTGACGTTGGCCTGGGCGTACCCCACCGGATCGGCGAGCGACGGCCGCACCCCAGCCCGGGCCGCGAGGTGGACGATGACGGTCTCGGGTGTGAGATGCCGCTGGAGGCCCGCCACGTCCAGGATGTCCTGCTCGTGGAAGCGGAAACCGGGCGGGCGGCCCGTCTCCCGCAGGTTGCGCTCCTTCATCGCCCGGGGGTAGAACGGGTCGAAGTTGTCGATCCCCACCACCTCGTCCCCGCGGCGGGCCAGCGCCTCCACCAGATGCGAGCCGATGAACCCCGCCGCCCCCGTGACGAGGACTCGGGTCACCGAGTGCTCCGGCCGATCCCGTGGTACTCGAAGCCGAGCCCGGTCATGCGATCGGGATCGTACAGGTTGCGGCCGTCGATGAGCAGCGGGCGGCGGAGCAGCTTGCGCACCCGCTCGAAGTCCGGGTTCCGGTAGACCAGCCACTCGGTCATCACCAGCAGCGCGTCGGCGCCGTGCGCGGCGCTGTACGGATCGGCCGCGTACATCACGCGGTCGCCGAAGATGGCGCGCGCCGAGTCGGTGGCCTTGGGGTCGTGGGTCTGGACCCGCGCGCCGGCCTCGAGCAACCCCTCGATGAGCGGGATGGTCGGGCTCTCCCGCATGTCGTCGGTCTCGGCCTTGAACGCCAGGCCCCAGATGCCCACGGTCTTGCCGCTCAGGTCCTTGCCCAGATACTTGAGCGTCTTGTGGAGCACGACCAGCTTCTGGGCCTCGTTGACCTCCTCGACGGCCTTGAGCACGTCGAGCGAGAGCCCGAGCGAGTCCGCCGTGTGGATGATCGCCTTCACGTCCTTGGGGAAGCACGAGCCGCCGTACCCGGGGCCCGGGTACAGGAACGCTCGGCCGATCCGCTGATCCGAGCCGATCCCCAGGCGGACGTTGTGCACGTCGGCGCCGACCAGCTCGCAGAAACGCGCCATCTGGTTCATGAACGAGATGCGGGTCGCGAGCATCGCGTTGGCCGCGTACTTCGTCACCTCGGCCGACGCGATGTCCATGAACAGGATCCGGTTGCCGCCCTGGCGGGTGAACGGCGAATACAGCTCGCCCATCACCGCCTTGGCCTCCTCGTCGTCGACGCCGATGACGACCCGGTCGGGCTTCATGAAGTCCTCGATCGCGGCCCCTTCCTTGAGAAACTCGGGATTGGAGCAGACCGCGAACGGGAGCGCGGTCTCCGACCGAACGGCGGCGCGCACCTTCTCGGCGGTTCCCACCGGCACCGTCGACTTGGTGACCACGACCTTGTGGCCGTTCATGCTCCGCCCGATCTCCCGGGCGACGCCCAGCACATGCTGCAGATCCGCCGACCCGTCCTCGCCCGGTGGGGTACCCACCGCGATGAATACCACCCGGGCGGCGCGGACGGCCGAGGCGAGATCGGTGGTGAAGGTGAGGCGGCCCTCCTCCTGGTTCCGCTTCACCATCGGCTCGAGCCCCGGCTCGTAGATCGGAATCTCGTTCCGCTGGAGCCGCGCGATCTTGTCCGCGTCCTTGTCGACGCAGGCGACATCGTTCCCGGTCTCCGCCAGGCAGGCGCCCGCCACCAGTCCGACATACCCGCTTCCGATTACCGCCACGTGCATGTCAATCCTCTTTCGGCATGGCGTTGCGCGTGTCGACCACGAGCCTCGCGTGACGCTTGATCATGTGGTAATCCACCGCGGAATGGTCGGTGACGACCATGACGCAATCCGCTGCAGCTACCGTCTTGGAATCGAGCGCCACCGAGCGAAACTCGTGCCCGTCCTCGGAGAAGACCGGTACGTGCGGGTCGGCGTAGCTAACTCGTGCCCCCTGGCCCTCGAGCAGGCGTATGATGTCCAGCGCGGGGCTCTCCCGAATGTCGTCGATATCGCGCTTGTAGGCGACGCCCAACACCAGCACGCTGGCTCCCCGGACCGCCTTGCCCTGTCCGTTCAGGGCCTCGGCGACCTTGCGGACCCAGAAGAGCGGCATCTCGGTATTGAGCTCGCCGGCCAGGTCGATGAACCGGGTCTTGTAGTTGAGCCCGCGCATCTTCCACGCGAGGTAGTGGGGGTCGATCGGAATGCAGTGCCCGCCGAGCCCGGGACCCGGCAGGAACTTCATGAAGCCGAAAGGCTTGGTCGCGGCGGCCTCGATGACCTCCCAGACGTCCACCCCCAGCTTGTCGCAGACGATGGCCATCTCGTTGACGAGGCCGATGTTCACGCTCCGGAACGTGTTCTCGAGCAGCTTCACCAGCTCCGCCGCCTCGGTGGTCGAGACCGGCACGAGGGTGTCGATGGCCGGGCGGTAGAGCGCGATGGCCACGCGAGCGCAGTCCTCGGTGATCCCCCCGACCACCTTGGGAGTGTTCCGGGTACCGTAGTGGGCGTTGCCGGGATCGACCCGCTCGGGGCTGAAGGCGAGGAAGAAATCTTCGCCCACCGTAAGTCCAGTGCTCTCGAGCGCCGGGAGCAGGATCTCGCGCGTGGTCCCGGGGTAGGTCGTGCTCTCGAGGATGATGGCCTGACCGCGGCGGAGGGTCCGCTTGACGCTCTCGGTGGCGGCCACGATGTAGCTGACGTCCGGATCCTTGAACTTCGAGAGCGGAGTCGGCACGCAGATCGACACCGCGTCCGGCTCCGCGAGGCGCTTCATGTCGGTCGTGGCGCTGAAACGGCCGGACTGGACGACCGCCTGGAGCTGCGCGTCGCTCACGTCCTTGACGTGCGAGTGGCCGGCGTTGAGGCCGTCGACCACCTTCTGCTGCACGTCGAAGCCGAGCACGCGGAAGCCCGCGTTGGCGAGCTCCACGGCCAGCGGCAACCCGACGTACCCGAGGCCGACGATGCCGAACAGCACCTCGCGCCGCTCGGCCCGGCCGATCAGGTCCTGGGCGATGGTCATGCGTAGAACTCGAGCACGGCGTCGATGACCGCCTGCTGCTGGGCCTCGGTGAGCTCGGGATAGACCGGGAGCGAAATCACTTGGGCCGATGCCGCCTCGGACACCGGGAAGTCGCCCTCGGCGTAGCCGAGGTGGGCGAAGCACGGCTGCAGGTGGAGCGACAGCGGATAATAGACCGAGTTGCCGATGCCTCTGGCCTTGAGGTGCGCCTGCAGCGCGTCCCGCCGCGGCACCCGGACGGTGTACTGGTTGAAGATGTGCTCGTTCGCTGGGTCGGTGCGGGGCGGGCAGACGGCCGAGTGGCCGGTGAAGGCCTCCGTATACCGTGCCGCGTGACGGGCCCGGGCCGCGCTCCACTCCGCCAGGTGGGGGAGCTTCGCCAGCAGCACCGCGGCGTGCAGGGTGTCCAGCCGACTGTTGAAGCCGACCTCGTCGTGGAAGTACTGCTTGGCGCCCCCATGCAGCCGGAGCCGTCGCAGGCGGTCCGCCAGGGCGTCGTCCTGCGTGACCATCATGCCGCCGTCGCCGTACGCCCCGAGGTTCTTGGACGGGAAGAACGAGAGCGTTCCGACGGTGCCCAGCTCGCCCGCCACCCGCCAGGAGCCGTCCACCTTCCGTCGCGCGCCGATCGACTGGGCGGCGTCTTCGATCATCATCAGGCCGTGCCGTGCGGCGATCGGGCCCAGTGCTTCCATGGCGGCCATCTGGCCGAACAGGTGCACCGCCACGATCCCGCGCGTCCGAGGCGTAATGGCGGCCTCCACCGCGGCCGGATCGATGTTGAACGTGGCCGGATCGATGTCGACGAACACCGGCGTGCCGCCGGCATTGTGAATGGCCCCGGCGGTGGCGAAGAAGGTGAAGGGTGTGGTGATGACCTCATCGCCCGGCTTCATGTCCAGCGCCTTGAGAGGCAGCAGCAGGGCGTCGGTGCCGCTCGCGCAGCCCACGGCATGGTGGGTGTTCGAGAGCCTGGCCACGGCCTCCTCGAGCTGCCCGACCTCGGCGCCCATGATGAAGGCCTGGCGCTCGATGACCGCCATGACGGCAGGGACCACCTCGTCCTTGATGGTGCGGTACTGCGCGACCAGATCCAGCAGGGGAACGTTCACCGGTGCATCCATGGAAAAAGCGCCCGCGTGTCGGCCAGGAGGGGCCGAGCCACGGGCGCGGTCAAATACGGGAACCCACGGCAGCCGTGTAACTTAGACGTGCGAGCCGGGTGGGTCAATCTGATGCAGCAACCCGCCCTCCTCACGATAGCGGGCCCCACAGGTGCCGCAGGCGGCCATCCCCCCGTCCAGCTCGAGCCGGAGGCCGCACTGGCACATCCACCCGATGCGCCGCGCCGGCACCCCGACCATGAGCGCGTAGGCCGGCACGTTCCCCGTGACGACCGCCCCCGCCCCGATGAAGCAGTACGCGCCGAGGGTCGAGCCGCAGACCACGGTGGCATTGGCGCCGATGGTGGCACCCCGCTGGACCAGTGTGGCTCGGTACTCCGACTTCCGGGAGACGTGGCTGCGCGGGTTCATGACGTTGGTGAACACGCAGCTCGGACCGCAGAACACGTCGTCTTCGAGGGTCACCCCCTCGTAGACGGAGACGTTGTTCTGCACCTTCACGTTGTTGCCGAGCCGGGTCCCGCCCATGACTACGACGTTCTGGCCCAGGTTGCAGCGCTCGCCGATGACGGCGCCGGGCAGGACGTGGCAGAAGTGCCAGATCTTGGTGCCTCGCCCGATGACGGCGCCGTCGTCGATGTAGCTGGATTCGTGGACGAAGTAGTCAGGCATGCGTGCTCTGGCTTGAGTAGAAAGTCGACTGCCCGCGCGGGTCGGGCGCGGCCGGCTGGCGGCTGACCTCAGGCGCCGGCGTTCACCACGGAGGCACGGAGAGCACGGAGGAAGAGACTGTGTGGGGGAAGCGTGCCGGTCCCTTCGTGACGCCGCCTCTGGCCCCCAGGCGTCCTCTGTGCCCTCGGTGCCTCTGTGGTGAATACCGCCCTCGACGCCTTGCTGGAGGCCCGCCACGCCCTTAATCGGGATTGAGGTACTCCCCCCACCGCCCGATCAGCTTGACCTCCGGCTCGAGCCGCACGCCGAACCTGCCCTCGACCTCCCGCTGCGCCCGCTCGATCAGGGCACGGACGTCGGCCGCCGTCGCCCCGCCGGTGTTGACGAAGTAGTTCGCGTGCATGGGCGAGACTTCCGCCCCGCCGATCCGGACGCCCTTGAGACCCGCCGCTTCCACCAGCTGGCCGGCCGTCTGCGGGCCGCCCTCGCGCTTCCAGCTGGGGCCGGAGGGATTCTTGAACACGCTGCCGCAGCACGGCTGGTTGAACGGCGTCCCCCGCTGCCGCCACTCGAACATCTCGGCGATCGCTTCGTCCAGATGCGACTGGGCCTCGGGCCGCAGCCGCACGACCGCGTCCAGCACGATGCGGCCATCGAGCCCGCTCCGCCGGTAGGTGAACGGCACGTCCGCGCGGGCGAGCACCGCATCCTGTCCGGCGCCGTCCACGACGGTCACCCGCTCCACCACCTCCGCCCAGTCGCCGCCATGGCAGCCGGCGTTCATGTAGACGCCGCCGCCGACGGAGCCCGGCACGCCCACGAAGATGTGGAGGCCGGCGAACCCCGCGGCTGCGGTACGCCGCGCGGCGAGCGGCGCCGGCAAGCCGGCCCCCACCGTCCAGCGGTCGCCATCCTGGCGCAGGTCGTCGAGCCCCTTCCCCAGCCGGATGACGAGCGCGTCGAGCCCCTCGTCCGGCAGCAGGATGTTCGAGCCCAGGCCGATCGCGAACCACGGGACACCCGCGGCGTGGGCCGTTCTCAGCGCGAGCGCGACGTCCTCGGCTCCCGCCGGGAGCACCACCGTGGCCGGGCCGCCGATCCGGTAGGTGGAGTATCGCCCCAGGGCCTCGTTCTCCCGCACCTCGCCCCTGAGCCCCGCCCGCAGCTGCCGGACGAAGGCCGGGTCGCGGGCGGTCAGCCGCTCCATTCGGGTGACATCTCGCGCGCCAGCGCGTGCCACTCCTGGAGCGGCCGGACCTCGCCCACGCGGCTCTTGAGCGCGATGATCGCGTCGCTGGCGGCCGAAGCGCCGGAGAGGGTGGTCGTGTAGGGCACCCGGTGCTGGAGCGCGGCCCGGCGGATGGCGTAGTCGTCCTGCTGGCTGAGCTTGCCGAGCGGCGTGTTGATCAGCAGCTGGATCTGCCCCGACACCAGCAGGTCGATGGCGTTCGGCCGGCCCTCGTGCACCTTGAGCACCCGCTCCGCCGGGACGCCACGCGCCCGGAGATAGCGGGCCGTTCCCTCGGTGGCGAAGACCCGGAAGCCGAGCCCGTGGAACCGCCGGACGATCGGCACCACGTTGGCCTTGTCGTGGTCGTTGACCGTGACGAAGATCGAGCCCGAGAGCGGCAGCGCGCCGTCCGCCGAGATCTGCGCCTTGGCGAAGGCCATCCCGAACGAGTCGGCGATACCCATGACCTCGCCGGTCGAGCGCATCTCCGGGCCGAGGATCAGATCGACGCCCTGTAGCTTGCTGAAGGGAAACACCGCCTCCTTCACGGCCACGTACGGCTGCAGCACGTCGTCGTGCAGGCCCAGCTCGTCCAGGGTGGCGCCGGTCATGATCGCCGCCGCCAGTCCGGCCAGCGCGACGCCGGTGGTCTTGGAGACGAACGGGACGGTCCGCGAGCCGCGCGGGTTCACCTCGAGCACGTACACGATCCCGCCCTTGATGGCGTACTGAACGTTGAGGAGCCCCACGACCTTGAGCCGCTCGGCGAAGGCCCGGGTGTGCCGGCGCATCTCCTCCACCTGCGCCTCGGTGATGAGGTACGGCGGCAGCACGCAGGCCGAGTCGCCCGAGTGGATGCCGGCGTCCTCGATGTGCTGCATCACGCCGCCGATGACGCAGCGGGTCCCGTCCGCGATGGCGTCGACGTCGGCCTCGAAGGCGTCCTCGAGGAAGCTGTCGATCAGCACCGGGTGCTCGGGCGCCACCCGCGCCGCCCGGGCGAAGTAGCTCCGGAGGGATGCGTCGTCGTAGACGATCTCCATCGCGCGGCCGCCGAGGACGTACGACGGGCGCACCAGCACGGGATAGCCCACCCGCGCGGCCACGGCGACCGCCTCGTCGACCGAGA
>DASSYY010000324.1:0-9854 GCA_035703025.1 Gemmatimonadales bacterium
CTCCGCTCGGGGTGACTCCGCGGGCAAGCGCCGCCCCGCCGTGCGTATCGTCGCCGGCGAGTTCGGCGGCCGGCGGCTCAGCACGCCCAAGGACACCCGCGTCCGTCCCACCGCCGACCGCGTCCGAGAGGCCTGGATGAGCATCCTCGCCGACGCGATCCCGGGGGCCCGGGTGCTCGACCTGTACGCGGGCAGCGGTGCGCTGGGGCTCGAGGCCCTCTCCCGCGGCGCGGCGTCGGTCACGTTCGTCGAGCTCAACCCGCCGTCCCTCCGGGCGCTCCAGGCCAACATCGCGGCGCTGGGCGTCGGCGACCGCGTCACCGTCCATCGCGGCGAGGCGCTGCGATACGCCGCGGGCCTCGAGGCCGGGGCGTTCGACGTCGCGCTGGCCGATCCGCCCTACGCCCGCGATGACGCCGCCCGCCTGGTGGCGCTCTTCCGCTCGACCCCGTTCGCCCGCATTCTTTCCGTCGAGCACCGCGCCACCGACCGGCTGGACGGCGACAGCACCCGCCGGTACGGCGACACCGCCCTCACCTTCTGCCACGCGCCATGACCCGAACCGCGATCTATCCGGGCTCCTTCGACCCGCCCACGAAGGGCCACGAGGACCTGATCCGGCGGAGCCTGTCGCTGGCCGACCGGGTCGTCGTCGCGGTGGCCGTCAATCCGTCCAAGCAGCCGCTGTTTCCCGTGTCGGAGCGGCTGGCGATGCTGCGCGAGACGGTGGGCGAGGACGCGCGGGTGACGTTCGAGTCGTTCGACGGCCTGCTGGCGGAGTTCGCCAAGAAGGTCGGCGCCAGCATCGTGGTCCGCGGCCTCCGCGCGGTGAGTGACTTCGAGTACGAGTTCCAGATGGCGCTGATGAACCGGCAGCTCCACCCGTCGCTGGAGACCGTCTTCCTCGTGCCGGCCGTCGACCTGACGTACCTGAGCTCGAGCCTCGTGCGCGAGGTCGCCCGGTTCGGCGGCGACGTGGGCGCCCTGGTGCATCCGACGGTGGCGGCGGCGCTGGCCCGGCGGTACGGCCGATGAGCTTCCGCCAGTCGCTGCGCGAGCGCGCGGCCCAGCGCCGGAAGCGGATCGTGCTGTGCGAGGGAGACGACCCCCGGATCCGCGCGGCGGCCGACCAGATCCGCGCCGCGTCGATGGCCGAGCCCATCGTGCTTGGCGGGAACGGCATCCGCACCGCGGATGATCCGCGGCTCCCCCGCATCGCCCAGTTCCTGCGCGACCGCCGGCCCGACCGGATCGTGGACGGCGTGCACGCGCTCGACCTGGCCGCGGTGCCCGTCAACTTCGGCGCGGCGCTGGTGGCCCTGGGCGAGGCGGACGCGGCCGTGGCCGGCGCCGTCTGCCCCACGCGGGACACGATCCGGGCGGCGCTCTGGGCCATCGGCTCGGCCCCCGGCGTCGACCTCGTGAGCTCGGCGTTCTACATGGTCCTCCCGGGCGACGAGGTGCTCACCTTCACCGACTGCGCGGTGGTGCCCGAGCCCACGCCGGAGCAGCTGGCGCACATCGCCCTCGCGGCCGCGCGCGACCGCACCCGCCTGGCCGGCGATTCGCCGAGGGTGGCCTTCCTGTCCTACAGCACCCGGGGGAGCGCCGAGGGGCCGCGGGTGGCGCGCGTGCGGGAGGCGGCCGCGCGGTTCCGGGAGCTGGCGCCCAACATCCTGTCCGACGGCGAGCTCCAGGCCGACGCGGCGCTCGTGGCCGAAGTGGCGGAGCGCAAGGCACCGTGGTCGGCGCTGGCCGGCCGCGCCAACGTGCTGGTGTTCCCCGATCTCGATGCCGGCAACATCGCCTACAAGCTGGTGCAGCGGCTGGCCGGCGCCACCGCCATCGGGCCGATGCTCCAGGGGCTCGCCCGCCCGATGGCCGACCTGTCGCGCGGGGCCACGGCCGATGATATTGTCGAGGTGGCCGCCATGGTCGCGCTGCAGTGCGACTGAGGCGGAATGACGACGACACGACGGAGACGATGATGAGCTTCAGCCAGACCAAGGACGCGAGCGGGGTGGCGGTGGTGCAGGTGGACGGGCAGCTGATCGTCGGGAACCGCCAGGAGCTCAAGGACCTGGTGCAGGCCGCGCTGGACCAGGGCGAGCGGCGCCTGCTGATCGACTTCTCGCGCACCGGCTACATCGACTCCTCCGGCCTCGGCGCGCTGGTCTCCATCTCGAAGAAGATCCGCGAGGCGGGCGGCGAGCTCCGGCTCTCGGGCCTCAACGAGGACCTCCGCTCCCTCTTCGAGCTCACCAAGCTGGACACGCTCTTCGCCATCGCCGAGACGCCCCAGCAGGCCCTCGCCAGCTTCTAGGCCACCTCATGCCGTCGCCGCTCCGCCTCTGCGTCCGCCGCTCGCCGGCCACGGGCGGCGGCGAGGCCGGCACGCTGGTCACTCTCCGCCTCCCGAGCGAGGTGGAGTGCATCGAGGAGGCGGTGGAGCTGGTGACGCGGCACTGTCTCGCGGGCCACGACGCCTCCCACAAGACCCGGTTCCGGCTCCAGGTGGTGCTCTCCGAGGCCCTCAGCAACGCCATCATGCGCGGCAACCGCGAGGACCGCGGCAAGTGGGTGCACGTGCGGGCCGAGCTCGGCCCGGACGTCATCCAGCTCGTCGTCACCGACGAGGGGGCGGGCTTCGATCCCGCCGCGGTGCCCGAGCCGATCCGCCCCGAGCAGCTCGACGAGGCCAACGGGCGGGGCCTCTATCTCATCCGGAAGCTCGTGGACGACGTCCGCTTCAACGAGCAAGGGAACTCCATCTGCATGATACTGCGCCGTCCGTAGGGCGGCTCGATCTCGTGCTCGACGGCCTCGGCGCGCTCGTCCACGGACGGGTGCGCCTGTGGCGCTACGACGGGCGCGCGCTCCGCCTGGCCGCCGGGACCGATCCGGGCACGGCGCCGGAGCTGCCGCGGACGGCGGGACTCACGCCCACGCCCGCCGGCACCGTGTGGCTCGAGCCCGTGGCGGAGGTCGAGGGCTTCTTCCTCGAGGTCTCCGGGCTGCCGGACGGCGAGCTGCCCGGCGCGGCCGCCGGGCTGCTGCCGCTGGTCGGCGCGCTGCTGGAGGCGGAGCGCCAGCGCGCGTTCCTGAGCGAGGAGCTCACCAGCCGCTACGAGGAGATCGACCTGCTCTACGCGATCAGCGAGATCCTGGGGCAGACCGTGCAGCTCGACGAGGCGACGCAGACGATCGCCCGCGAGGTGAGCACGGTCGTCGGCGCGCGGCGGGCCTCGATCATGGTGTTCGACGAGGCGGCCGGCGTGCTCCGGACGGTGGCCGCGCGCGGCTTCGGGCTCGACGGCCTGGCCCCCGTGCCGGTGGACGACGAGTGCTCGGTGGCGGCCCGGGTGTACCGGGAGCGGCGGGTAGTGGCGTACGACCCGTCGTATCCGGACGTGGTGGCCACCGACTGCGGCGAGCCGCGCGGCTACCGCGGGCAGGCGTTCCTGAGCGTGCCGATCTGCTATGGCGCACCCGGCTCGCCGCTCCGCTGCGTGGGCGTCATCAACCTGACCGACCGGCTGGGCGGCGACCGGTTTACCCTCAGCGACCGGAAGCTCGTGACCGCGGTGGCCAATCAGATCGGCGCGGCCGTCGAGAACGCCCGACTGGTGGCGCGCGACCGCACGCAGCAGCGGCTCCGCCACGAGCTCGAGCTGGCGCACGACCTCCAGCTCAAGCTGCTGCCCGCGCCGGGCGTGCTGCAGGGCGACGCCGAGGTGGCGGCCCGATGCCTCCCGGCGGAGTCGGTGGGGGGCGACTTCTATACCTTTTCGCGCCTGGGCCGCGGGCGCGTGGGCATCATGCTGGGCGACGTGGCCTCGCACGGCTTCTCGGCCGCGCTGGTGATGGCGCTGGTGATGTCCGCGGCGGGAATTCACGCGGCGGCGTCGATCACGCCGGACGAGGCCCTGAGCGCCCTGCTCGAGAGCCTTGGCACCGAGCTCACGACGACCGAGATGTACTTCAGCGTGTTCTACGGCGTGCTCGATCCCCTGACCGGCCGGCTCTCCTACGCCAACGCCGGGCATCCGTACGCGTTCCGGGTGCCCCGCTTCGGTGATCCCGAGCGGCTCGAGGCCACCGCGCCGCCGCTCGGCCTCGCCACCGCCGGGAGCATCCAGCGCCGGCAGGTGCCGTGGTCCATCGACCACGACCTGCTGGTGCTGTGGACCGACGGACTGGTGGACGCGCGGAATGCCAAGGGCGAGCCGTTCGGCGAGCAGCGGCTGCTCGACGAGGTGCTGCGCCATCGGACCGAGTCGCCCGAGGTCATCGTGGAGGCGGTGCTGGCGGAGGCCAAGGCATTCGGGTCCCAGCCGATCGACGACCGCACGCTGCTGGTTCTCAGGATCTAGCGGTGGCGCGGGCCAAGCGCCGGCTGGGGCAGCACTTCCTCACCGATCCCCGGCTGCTCGGCCGGATCGCCGACGCGCTCGGGGCGGGCCCGGACGACACGGTGCTCGAGATCGGCCCGGGCCCGGGCGGGCTCACGGCGGCGCTGGCGGAGCGCGCCGGCCGGCTGGTGGCTATCGAGAAGGACCGGGACCTGGTGCCGGCGCTCCGCGCGCGATTTCCCGGCGCCACGATCGTCGAGGCCGATGCGCTGGAGGCGGATTGGCCGGCCATCGCCGGCCCCCGGTTCCTCGTCGCCGGCAACATTCCCTACAACATCACCTCCCCGCTGATCGACAAGGCACTCGACCCGCCGCGCCCGACGCGCATCGTCTTCCTGGTCCAGAAGGAGGTGGCCGACCGGGTGACGGCCCGCGCGGGAGAGTCCGCCTACGGCGCGCTCAGCGTGGGCGTCCAGTCGGTCGCCCGGGCCGAGCGGCTGTTCACCGTGCCGGCGGGCGCGTTCCACCCTCGGCCGAAGGTGGACTCCGCGGTGCTGCGGCTGACGCCGCTGGCGGACCCGCTGGTCGATCCGGCCGAGCAGTGGAGCTTCCGCCGAATGGTGGTGGGACTGTTCGGCTTCCGGCGGAAGCAGCTGGCCCGCGGACTCCGCGAGCTGACGGGATGGGCGCCGGCCCGGGTGCAGGAGGTCCTGGGGCGGGTGGGGATTCCGGCGGCGGCGCGCCCGGAGGTGGTGGCGCCCGAGACGTTCGCCGCGCTGCACCGAGCGCTCGTTGACGGAGGATGGACGCCGCGGTAGCTTTGTGAAATGTTTCACAAAAATGCCGGTTATGCGTAAGGTCGCGGAGTCCACGGTGCGGCGCCTCTCGCTCTACCTCCGCTTTCTCGAGGAATTCGAGGGGCAGGGCATCGAGACCGTCAGCTCGGGAGCGCTGGCGTCGCGGGGGAGCACGACGTCCGCCCAGGTCCGGAAGGATCTGTCGTTCTTCGGCTCGTTCGGCAAGCGCGGGCTGGGGTATCCGGTGCCGGAGCTGGCGGACCAGCTCCGGGAGATCCTGGGCCTCAAGCAGCGCTACCAGGTCGGGATGATCGGGGCGGGCAAGATCGGGAGCGCGCTGGTCCAGTACCGGGGCTTCAAGCAGCGCGGCTTCGACATCGTGGCCATCTTCGACAGCGATCCCGCCAAGATCGGCCGGCAGTGGAACGGGCTCACCATCCAGGACATCACCACGCTCGAGGCCGAATTCGCCCGCCGGCCGCTGGACATGGCGGTACTGGTGACCCCGGCGGAGGCGGCGCAGCCGGTGACCGACCGGCTGGTGGCACTGGGGGTCAAGGCGGTGCTCAACTTCGCCCCGGTGCAGTTGGTGGTGCCGGACGACGTGGTGGTGAAGACGGTGAACCTCGCCCTGGAGCTGGAGACGCTCAGCTACGCGCTGGCGAATCGCTAGGGTCGACCCCCGGGCGGATCGAGAGGCGCGACTGAGCGGAGCGCTTCGTCATTCTGAGGCGGTCGTTTCGTCAGCTTGAGCTGATCCGGTCCTCATGCCGAGTCAGGCCGACTGCGCCGGCCCGTTCGTCATCCTGAACCTGACCCGTTTGTCTCCACCAGTCCGTTCGTCATCCTGAGCGAAGCGAAGGAGCCATGCCGCCGCTCTCAGCTCCCTTGCGACGGACCGGCTCAAGCTGACGAACGCGTCGGCACCACCTCGTCAAACCTCCCGGTCTTCCTACACGCCGCCCCGTTCCTCAGAGGCCTCCGTGCGTCAGCCGCTCTTAGCCTTCTCAGCCGCCCGCGCCGCCGCTGTCGCGGTCGCCGGCGCCCTCGCCTTCGCTCCCGCCGCCCTCCGCGCCCAGGACGACCTCTACGACGTCGTCATCCGCCACGGCCGCATCATCGACGGGACCGGCTCCCCGTGGTACGCCGGCGACATCGGGATCCGGGCCGGCCGCATCGCGGCGATCGGCCGGCTCGACAGCGCGGCCGCGCGGCAGACGGTGGACGCGGACGGGATGGTGGTAGCCCCCGGCTTCATCGACATGCTGGGCCAGTCCGAGCTGACCCTGCTGGTCGCCCCCGGCGTCCCGTCCAAGATCTTCCAGGGCATCACCACCGAGATCAGCGGCGAGGGCGGCTCGGCCGGGCCGCTCACCGATGCGATCATCGCCGCCGACCAGGCGGACTACGATCACTTTCGCGTGACACCGGACTGGCGCACGCTCGGCGAATATTTCGCCCGGCTCGAGAAGCAGGGCATCGGGATCAATTTCGCCAGCTACGTCGGCGCCACGCAGGTGCGCCGCGTGGTGCTGGGCGACGGGGACCGGACGCCGACCGCGGAGGAGCTCGAGCGGATGAAGGCCCTCGTCCGCGACGCGATGCGCGAGGGCGCGGTCGGCGTCTCGACGTCGCTTCAGTACCCGCCCGCGCCCTACGCCCAGACCGACGAGCTGGTGGCGCTCGCGACCGAGGCCTCGGCGCTCGGGGGCATGTACGCGACCCACATGCGCTCGGAGGGGGCCGACATCTTCGCCGCGCTCGACGAGGCGATCCGCATCGGCCGGGAGGCGCGGATCCCGGTGGAGATCTGGCACCTCAAGGTGGCGGGCAAGCGAAACTGGGGCCGCATGCCGCAGGTCGTCGCCAAGATCGACTCGGCGCGCCGCGCCGGGGTGGACATCGCGGCCGACACCTACGCCTATCCGGCCTGGTTCAACTCGATGTCGGCCTTCGTGCCGCCGTGGGCCCATGACGGCGGAGACGCCAGGCTGGTCGAGCGGCTCCGCGACCCCGCCGCCCGGCGTCGCATCCGGCGCGACATGCTGGACCCCAAGGGGAGCTGGGACAACGAGTGGCAGGAGATTCCCGGCCCGTCGTCGGTGCTCATCGGCGTGGTCCAGAATCCGGCGCTGCGGCAGTACCAGGGGAAGACCCTGGCCCAGGTGGCGGCGCTGCGCAACACCGACGCGATCGACGCGCTGCTGGACGTCCTGGCGGAGGACAAGGCCTACACCTACGTCGCCGTGTTCGGGATGGCGGAGCCGGACATCACGCTCGCGCTCCGGCAGCCCTGGACGTCGATCGACAACGACTCCCAGGGCACCACGCCCGACGGCCTGCTCGGCCAGGAGCACCCGCACCCGCGGGCCTACGGCACCTTCCCGCGGATCCTCCGGAAATACGTGCGCGAGGAGCGGCGGCTCACGCTGGAGGACGCCATCCGCAAGTTCACCTCGCTCCCGGCGCAGCGGATGCGGCTCGGCGATCGCGGCGTGCTCAAGACCGGGATGTGGGCGGACGTGGTGGTGTTCGACCCGGCCAAGGTGCGGGACCGGGCGACCTTCGCGGAGCCCAACCAGCTCTCCGAGGGCATGCAGTGGGTGCTGGTGAACGGGATCCCGGTAATTGCCGACGGCCGGGCCACGGGGGCGCTGCCGGGGCGCGTGCTCCGAGGGGCGGGGTGGGATGGGCGCAGCGGACGATAGGCGGGCGGTCAGCGCGCGTGCGGGCCTAGCCCCACCCGCGCCGACCCCGATAGTTTCCCGTATGCCCGTCGACGTGACCTCGGAAATCGGCCAGCTCCAGACCGTGCTGGTGCACACGCCCGGCCCGGAGCTGCTCGCGGTCACGCCCGGCAACCGCGAAGACTACCTCTACGACGACATCATCGATCTGGAGATCGCCCAGCGCGAGCACCGGCAGTTCGTGTCGGTCCTGCGCCGGTTCGCGAATGTCTTCCAGGTGCGCGACCTCCTGGCCGAGATCCTGGCCCAGCCCGAGGCCCGCGAGTTCCTGATCACGAAGACGATGGACGTGGTGGCGTCGGACGAGCTGACCCAGCGGCTCGGCACCCTGCCGCCGGCCCAGATCGTCGAGATGCTGATCGAGGGCACCCGCGAGGAGACCGGACCCATCGCGCGGGCGCTCAACGAGGAGGGCTTCGCCTTCCCGCCGCTGCCCAACCTCTTCTTCCCCCGGGACATCGGCATGGTGCTCGGCCGACGCGTCGTGGTCGGCTCCATGCGCTACGACGTCCGCTGGACCGAGGAACTGCTGATCAAGGCGCTGTTCGCGTTCCACCCCGAGCTGGCCAACGAGGGCCTGCTGTACGACGGGTCCGAGGAGCGCCGGAGCAACTACAGCCTCGAGGGCGGCGACGTGCACTACCTGCGGCCCGACCTGCTGGTCGTGGGGTTGAGCGAGCGGAGCTCCCCCGCCGCGCTCGACGAGCTGTGCGACACGATGTTCGCCCAGGGCGTGGTGACCGACGTGATCGTGGTCGTCATGCCCAAGGCGCCCACCGCGATCCACCTCGACATGATCTTCACCCAGGTCGACCGCGAGCTGTGCGTGGTCTATCCGCCGTACTTCATCGGACCGGAGCGGCTGGCCGTGCTGCACCGCCGGAGGGGCGAGGCCGGCGTGCACGAGCGGGCCAGCTTCTTCGACGCCCTGCGCGAGGTGAGCCTCCCGATGGACGCGATCCTCGCCGGCGGCCAGCACCGCACCAGCCAGGAGCGCGAGCAGTGGAGCTCGGCCTGCAACTTCCTGGCGATGCGGCCGGGCACCATTCTCAGCTACCGGCGGAACGACCAGACGCTCTGCGAGCTCCAGGCGGCCGGCTTCCGGATCGTGCCGGCGGTCAACTTCCTGGCCTTCGACGACTGGACCGACGCCAAGCACCGCACCGTGATCACGATCGAGGGGGCGGAGCTGGCGCGCGGCGGGGGCGGGCCGCGCTGCATGTCGCTGCCGCTCCGGCGGGCGCCGCTGTGATGGGGCTCTCCGCCCATCCGGAAAGCACGTTGCTCGACCGGGTGCTCGACGTCCTGAGGGAAGGGCCGCGACCGGCCATGACGCTCTGCCACCGGGTCATCGGCCTGGCCAACGCCCAGGAGGCCGTGTGCGAGCGGATCGCCGTGGCGCTCCTCGGCGCGGACCCGAGGGTCCGGCAGCTCACCGACGGCCGGTGGGGCCTGGTGCCCGCGGCGCAGGGGTCCCCGCTGCTCGACGACTGCGCGTTCGCGGTCGTGGACGTCGAGACGACGGGCATGCGGGCCGGCGGGGACGACCGGATCACCGAGATCGCCGTCGTCATCGTGCACGGGGGCCGGCGCGAGGTGGTGGTCGACTCCCTGATCAATCCCGGCCGGCCGATCCCGCCGGCCATCTGCGCGATCACCAACATCACCAACGCCATGGTGCAGGACGCGCCGACCTTCGGCGAGGTGGCGGATCAGGTCGTCTCCGCGCTGGCCGGCCGGATCTTCGTCGCCCACAACGCCCGGTTCGACTGGAACTTCGTCTCGGCCGAGGTACGGCGGGCGCGGGACCTCGCGCTCGACGGGCCACGGCTCTGCACGGTCCGCCTCGCCCGGCGGCTGGTGCGGGGGGTCCGCTCGTGCGGGCTCGACAACCTGACCCAGTACTTCGGCTTCGCCAATCCGGCGCGGCACCGCGCCGCGGGGGACGCGCTGGTGAC
>DASSYY010000217.1:0-4024 GCA_035703025.1 Gemmatimonadales bacterium
CTGACCTAGGCGCCCTGCGTCGCACAGCTTGTCGGGCAAGGTCGAGCAGCGATAGCCGGCGCGCTCCGCGCGGCGCCGCTCCCGGATCGCCCGGCTGACGTCGTGGCCCACCAGATCGCCGACCCGGAACGGACCCATCGCGAACCCGAACGCCTCCATGGCGCGGTCCACCTGCTCGGGCGTGGCGCCTTCCTCGACCAGGTACCAGGCCTGCTTGGTATAGCCCTCGAGCATCCGGTTGCCGATGAAACCGTCGCACACTCCCGAGACGACCGCGACCTTCCGGAGTGCCTTGGCGAGCGCGAGCGCCGTGGCCAGCACGTCCGGCGCGGTTTCCCGTCCGCGCACCACCTCCAGCAGCCGCATCACGTTGGCAGGGCTGAAGAAGTGAAGGCCGACCACGTCGGAGGGCCGCCGGGTGAAGCCGGCGATGGCGTCGACGTCGAGGGTCGAGGTATTGGTCGCGAGGACGGCACCCGGCTTCATCACCCGGTCCAGCGCGAGGAACACCGCGCGCTTCACCGCCAGCGACTCGAACACCGCTTCGATGACCACGTCGGCCTGACCGACGTCCTCGTAGGAGAGCGTCGGCCGGAGGCGTGAGAGGCGCCGATCGCGCTCGTCCGCCGTGAGCCTGCCCTTCTTCATCTGCCCCTCGTAGATGGCCGCGACTCGCGCCCGGCCCCGGTCGAGCGCGGCCTGGTCGGCTTCGACCAGCCCGACCGGAATTCCGGCATCGAGCAGAGCGACGGCGATGCCCGCCCCCATGGTGCCGGCGCCGATCACGGCCGCCTGCGAGAGCGGACGGGCCGCGGTGGCGGGCGTGTCCCCGGGGACCTTGCCGGCGGAGCGCTCAGCGAAGAACGCATGTCTCAGCCCCTTCGACTCCGGCGTCTCCATCAGCTCGACGAAGGCTCGCCGCTCGACGGCGAGGCCTTCCTCGAACGGCAGGCCGGCCGCCTCGATGGCATCCACCGCGCGAAGGGGCGCGGGCAGCCGCGGCAGTGCCGCCTCGAGCCTGGCCCGGACGGCCGCGCACAGGGATGCGAGGTTGGGCTCGTAGAGCGGGATGTCACGGGTCCTGCGTGGTGGCGTTCTTGCGAGACCTGTCGAGGCCGCGAACTCCACCGCCGCAGCCACGGGATCGCCGTCAACCACCTGATCGAGCAGCGCGGTGCCCGCGAGCGCGGCCGCCGGCACCGGCTCGCCGGTGACGATCATGTCGAGCGCCCGCTCGACGCCGACCAGCCGCGGCAGCCGCTGCGTCCCGCCCGCGCCGGGCAGGAGGCCGAGCTTGACCTCGGGCAGGCCGAGCTTGGCGGTCGCATTCGCGACTCGAGCGTGCGCCGCCAGCGCCAGCTCCAGGCCGCCGCCGAGGCAGAGCCCGGCGATGGCCGCGACCACTGGCTTGGCGCTCGTCTCCACCTGTTCGATGAGCTCTCGCAGCGTGGGGCTCGCCAGGCTCGCGGGTGTGCCGAACTCGCGAATGTCGGCGCCGCCCGAGAAGAGACCGCCGGTGCCGGTGAGAACGATGGCCTGGACGGCGGGGTCGGCGTGGGCCCGCTCGAGCGCCGCGGCCACGCCGGAACGGACCGCGTGTGACAGGCCGTTGACCGGTGGGTTGGTGAAAGCGATGACCGCGACGGTACGGTCGATGCGGTATTGGATGTCGGGCATTACACGAATGGGTCCGGGCAGGTGTGCAAGGTCCTTCGGTCGCACCGCTCCCTCGAGATACGGCAGCCATCCCTCCAAAGATCGGAGATCACCCCAGCTCAGTGGCGGACGACGGGGCCCTGAGCCGTCCCCGGTCCACCTTCCCCAGGTGTGTGGTCGGCAGTGACTCGACGAAGATCACCTCCCGCGGGCACTTGTACGGCTCCAGCCGATCGCGCACGAAGGCCTTGAGCTCCTCCGCGAGCCCGTCGCGCCGCTCGCGGGGGACGACCCACGCGTGCGGCTTGACGAGGCCGTTGGCGTCCGCCACGCCGACCACCGCTGCCTGCGACACCGCCGGGTGGAGCAGGAGGCAGCCCTCCACCTCGGTCGCGGAGAGCCACTTGCCCGAGACCTTGAGCAGCTCGTCGGCGCGGCCGCCGTAGCTGTAGTAGCCGTCGGCGTCTCGGCGCACCAGATCGCCGGTCACCACCCACTCGCCCCGGAAGCAGGCCTGGCTCTTGTCCAGCTGCTGCCAGTATCCGAGGGCCCGCGACCCGCCCCGCACCCAGAGATGGCCGATCGTCCCGTCGGGCACCTCGCGGCCTTCCTCGTCCGCCACCCTGATCTCGAATCCGGGCACCACCTCCCCCAGCGTCCCCGGGCGAATCCGGCCCGGTCGGTTGGAGAGGAAGATGTGCCACATCTCCGCGGTGCCCAGGCCGTCGAGCAATGGTACCCCGAACGTCCGGTCCCACCTGGCGTGCAGCTCCTCGGGCAGCCCCTCTCCGGCGGAGGTGGCGAGGCGCAGCGAGCTCAGGTCCTGGCGGCCGGCGTCCGCATGACTCACCATCTGATTGATCATGGTGGGAACGGTGATCAGGAGGGTCGGCCGGTAGCGCGCGATCCGGCTGAAGATGACGTCCGCGGTACAGCGGTCGTCGAACAGGACGCTGGTGGCGCCGGCCGCGAAGGGAAAAAGGAGGTTGGATCCCGTCGCATACCCGAAATAGAGCTTGGGCACCGACAGCGTCACGTCGTCCTCGGTGTAGCACAGGACCTGGCGGGCGTAGCACTGCGCGGTGTTGACGAACGAGCGATGCGGCTGGACGGCGGCCTTGGGCCGGCCGGTGGTGCCTCCGGAGAAGAGCCAGATGGCCGCGTCGTCGGGGTGGGTCGGAAAGTTCCGCCAGGTATCCGGAGCCGCGGCGAGGCGCGAGGTCCATTCGGGGGCACCTACGACCAGCAATGCGGGCGCGCGGGCAGCCCGGCCGGCCGCGGCGCGAAACGCATCCACCCGCTCCGCGGCCACGAGTGCGACGGTGGCGCGGCTGTACTCGAAGAAGTACTCGATCGCGTCGGGTTTGAGCTCCGGGTTGACCATCACCACCACGGCGCCGATCTTGAGGATGCCGAACAGCGCCGCCACGTAGTCCGGCCCGTCGGGCAGGGCGATGATCACGCGCTGCTCCGGCGCCACCCCCGCCGCACTCAGCACGTTGGCATAGCGGTTGGCCAGGGCCTGCACCTCACCGTAGCTCCACCGTCCGGCATCAGTCAGCAGCGCGGTCCGGTCGCCCCGGCCCTCACGCACCCGGGCATCGAGAAAGAAGTCGGCGATGTTGAGCTGGACCGGAGATTCGGCAGTCATCGTGAGAGCAGGTCGCGAGACTTCACTCGTCTGTCATCCTGAGCGAAGCGAAGGAGCCATCAATCAGGCTATGTCCCCCTCGCTTCGCTCAGGGGACAGCCTGGCCGGGTGAGGACACAATAACCGCACTGCCGCTGGCCGCAATGACCTGGGAAGAGGCGCGGGATGCCGGAGGCCCGGCTTCGGTTGCCGTGCTGCCGGTGGGCGCCATCGAGGCGCACGGCCCGCACCTGCCGCTGGAGACCGACGTGATCATCGCCCAGGCGATGGCGCGCGCCGGTGCTGCCAGACTCGTCGCCCGAGGCTCGCGCGTGGTCGTGCTTCCGCCGCTCACGTACACCGCGGCAGCATTCGCCGAGGCTTTTGCCGGGACGCTCTCGCTCCGTCCGGAGACGGTCACGGCGACGCTGCTGGACATCGCCGGCAGTCTCCGCCGGCATGGATTCGAGGTGCTGGCGATCGCCAACGCGCACCTCGATCCCGGACACCTCGCGTCGCTCGACGCGGCCGCGCGCGGGATTCGGCGCGACGGGGGGCCGGTGGTGGCGTTTCCCAATCTTGCCTCCAAGCCGTGGGCGCTCCGGCTGGGCGACGAGTTCCGGAGCGGGGCCTGCCACGCGGGCCAGTTCGAGACTTCGATCGTGCTGGCCGAACGTCCCGAGCTGGTGCACGACGCCATGCGGGCCGCGCTGCCCCCGAACCCAGCGTCGCTCTCCC
>DASSYY010000253.1:0-2990 GCA_035703025.1 Gemmatimonadales bacterium
CCGACCGCCTGCCCGCCCGACCGCCTGCCCATTACTCTTCCCTTTCACCCACCACCGGAGTCCCATGTCCACCGCCCGCCGCACCCATGGCTTCCGGGAGTCCGTCATCCGGGGGATGAGCCGGCTCGCGCGCGAGCACCGGGCGATCAACCTGGCCCAGGGGTTCCCGAACTTCCCCGCGCCCGACCTCCTCAAGGAGGCGGCCGCACGGGCGATCCACGACGACATCAACCAGTACGCCATCACCTGGGGCGCGCAGCCGCTGCGCGAGGCGATCGCGCGGAAGTACGAGGCATGGTACGGCCTGGTCGCCGATCCGGAGCGCGAGATCACGGTGACCTGCGGTGCCACCGAGGCCATGATCTCGACGCTCCTCGCCCTGGTGAATCCCGGCGACGAGGTCATCGTGTTCGAGCCGTTCTACGAGAACTACGGGCCCGACACGATCCTGGCCGACGCGCGGCCGGTCTACGTGCCGCTCGATCCCGGCGAGCCGCTCGATCTCGAGCGCCTGGCCGCGGCGTTCTCGCCGCGGACGCGGGCGGTCATCGTGAACACGCCGAGCAACCCGTCGGGGCGGGTGCTGACCCGAGCCGAGCTCGAGGCCATTGCCACGCTCTGCATTCGCCACGACGCGCTGGCCGTGACGGACGAGATCTACGAGCACATCCGGTTCGAGGGGCCTCACATCCCGATCGCCACGCTGCCGGGCATGCGCGAGCGGACGGTGACGATCAGCGGCGCGTCCAAGACGTTCAGCGTGACGGGGTGGCGCATCGGCTGGATCGTGGCGCCGGCCGATCTGACCGACGCCATCCGCAAGGTGCACGACTTCCTCACCGTCGGCGCGCCGGCGCCGCTGCAGGAGGGTGTGGCCGCGGCGCTGGACGGGCTGCCGCCCTCGTTCTATGAGGGACTCGCCGCGATGTACCGCGGCAAGCGCGACCTGCTCCACTCGGCGCTGGTGGACGCGGGGTTCCGCTGCCGGCGGCCGGAAGGGGCCTATTACATCCTGGCCGAGTTCGCCGGTCTCGGGCCCGCCGCCCCGGGCCAGCCGCCACTCGACGACACGGCGTTTGCCGTCTGGCTCAGCCGCGAGGTCGGCGTAACCCCGGTGCCGGGCTCGAGCTTCTACCGCGACGGCGGCGGGCGCGGCGTCGTCCGCTTCGTCTTCTGCAAGACCGAGGAGATCCTGGCGGAGGCCGCCCGCCGGCTCCGGGGACTGGGCCATGCTGCGGAGGGATCCCTCCGGCCGGCGGAGCCTGCCGTCGAGAGCGGCCTGCAGCGCTGATGGCCGAGCGCGCGGGCGCAGCCGCGACGCCGGGTACGGCGCTCGTCACCGGCGCTACGGCAGGAATCGGGGCCGCGTTCGCCCGGCAACTGGCCGCCCGCGGGTACGATCTGGTGCTGGTGGCCCGGGACGGTGCGCGACTCGGGGCCCTGGCCGCGGAGCTCCACGAGCGGCACGCGATCGCGGCCGAAGTCCTGGTGGCCGATCTGAGCGGGGACGCGGGCGTCGAGCGGGTCGCCGGCCGGATCGCGGCGCTGCCGACGCTGTCCCTGCTCGTCAACAATGCGGGCTTCGGCACCGCGGGCCTGCTGGCGACGGCTCCGGCCGAGCTGCAGGAGCGGATGCTGCGGCTCCACGTCCTGGCTCCGATGCGCCTCACGCGCGCGGCGCTGCCGGGGCTGCTGTCGCGGCGGGCGGGGGCCGTGGTCAACGTCTCCTCGGTGGCCTCGTTCGTGTACGGCGCCGGCAGCGTCAACTACTGCGCGAGCAAAGCCTACCTTACGACGTTCTCCGAAGGCCTCGGCGTCGAGCTCGCCGGCACCGGCGTCCAGGCACAGGCGCTCTGCCCGGGCTTCACCCGCACCGAGTTCCACCAGCGCATCGGGCCGGTCGCCGGGGATCACCCGCCTTGGATGTGGCTCACGGCCGACGCCGTGGTGCGCGCGTCGCTCGCCCAGCTCGACCGGCGGGGCCCGGTGATCTGCGTACCGGGACTGGGGTACAAGCTTCTCGTCGCCGTGCTGCGGGTGCTGCCCCGGCGGCTGATCGGCCGGCTGACCGGTCGGAGCTACCGCCGCGTGTGACGCATGGCATAGCGGGGTGACGGTCCCGCTCCCTAGCGTAGTCGCCATGCGGCCCCCTCCGTGGTGCGCTGTCTTCCTCCTGTCGATGCCGGCCGCCGGGTGCGGCGGCGCTGACCTCACGCTGCCCGGCCCGGGCGACCCTGCGGCGCTCACTATCGTCGCCGGCGACGGGCAGCAGGCGCTGCTGGGGGATACGCTGCCGGACCCGCTGATGGTCCGGCTGGTGGATGGCGAGGGGCTGCCGGTGGAGGGGCGGGACGTGGTATTCCGGTTCACCGATGACCTGCCCGGAGCCGCGGTCGACCCGGGCTCGGTACCGACGGATTCGCTGGGCCTCGCCGCGGTGCGCGCCCGGCTGGGCAGCCGGGAGGGCTCGCAGGCGATCGAGGCCCTGGTGGCCGTTCCGGGTGAGGACCTCCGGGTCAGGTTCCAGTTGACGGCCATGCCGGAGGACCGCGGCAATGGTGGCCCGGGGGGCGGCCCGACGACCGGTGGGGGCGGCGGTGCAGGTGGTGGGGGGGCTGGTGGAGGTGGTGGCTCTGGAGGTGGCGGTTCCGGAGGTGGCGGCGGGGCGGGCTCCGACGGCGGTGGCGGGTCCGACGGCGGTGGCGGCGGGCACGGGCACGGCGGCAAGGGCGGTGGGAAGGGCGGCGGCGACTAGCAAGCCGTTGTGCCGCTTGGAGTGTGGGTGAATCGAAGGGGCCGTGCCTTGGAGCGCGGCCCCTTCGCTGCGCTCGGGGATAGCTATCCCAACTCGGCTTTCGGCGTCGGCCGAGCCGGCCACGGCCTTAAAGTGAAATGTGATCCAGATCACATTAGGTCGCTGAGGGGTAGCGACTTGAGTACGCCCTCATTATCCTTCGAGCGTCTCTCGATTCAGTCTGCATTTCCGGAGT
>DASSYY010000264.1:0-12500 GCA_035703025.1 Gemmatimonadales bacterium
CGCTGGTGGACGACGAGCTCTAGGAGTCGGACAACGGTATCAGCAAGACGAAGCGCCCGGGAGCCTGGCTCCCGGGCGCTTCGTACTTCCAGCGGATCCCCCGCCTCGCCGGTGCGGTCCGCTCCCTCATCCACCGCGGTCGGCCCTGAGGCTGAGGGATTGGTTGGCGTCAGGGCCTCGCCGTCGGCAGTATTAGGCGCATGCCGCCCCCGCCTGCCTCCGATCAATCACCCCCCACCCGCGACCGGGCTCTCCGCTATTTCGAGGATCTCGCGGTCGGCCAGCGCTATGCCGGGGGCAGTGTTGCCCTCGACCGCGAGGCGATTGCGGCCTTCGCGGCGGCCTTCGATCCCCAGCCGTTCCACCTGGACGAAGCGGCCGGCCGGGCGAGCGTGTTCGGCCGGCAGGTGGCGTCGGGTTGGCACACGATGGCGCTGACGATGCGGCTCCTGGTCGAGGGCGAGCTCTGCTCCCCGTGGGGCCTGATCGGCCTCGGGGCCGATGAATTGCGCTGGCCGCGCCCCGTCGTGCCGGGCGACGTGCTCCACGTGAAGTGGGAGGTCGTCGAGCTGCGCCCCTCCTCGTCCAAGCCCGACCGGGGCACCGCCCGTCTCCGGGTCACGACCCGGAACCAGCGGGACGAGGTCGTGCTGACCCTGCTCACCACGATCCTGGTGCCGCGGCGGCCGGCGGCCTGACGGCTGCCTGCCGGCCGCGCTGGTGCGACCTCCGAAGGCCATTAGCTTTCCCTCGTGAACCACAGCGATCAACGGGCCTCGCCCGACGCCCCCGCCCGCGACAGCGCCGGGCGCAAGGATTTCCTGCGCGAGAAGGTGGCCGAGGACGTCGCCACCGGCCGTTTCGGCCGCCCGATTCACACGCGCTTCCCCCCCGAGCCGAACGGCTTCCTGCACATCGGGCACGCCAAGTCCATCTGCCTGAACTTCGGGATCGCGCAGGAATTCGCCGGCCGCTGCAACCTGCGCTTCGACGACACCAATCCCGCCACCGAAGACGTCCGCTACGTCGAGGCGATCCGCGACGACGTCCGCTGGCTCGGGTTCAGCTGGGACGAGGAGCGGTTCGCGAGCGATTACTTCGAGCGGCTGTTCGAGATCGCCGAGGCACTGGTGGTGGCGGGCAAGGCGTACGTGGACTCGCAGAGCGAGGAGGCGATCCGCGAGGGCCGCGGCACCGTGACCGTGCCCGGGGCGCCCAGCCCGCACCGGGATCGGACCGTCGAGGAGAACCTGGACCTCCTGCGCCGCATGCGCGCCGGCGAGTTCCCCGACGGCGCGCACGTGCTCCGGGCGAAGATCGACATGGCGCATCCCAACATGCTCATGCGGGACCCGCTGCTCCTGCGGATCCGCCACGCGGTGCATTACCGGCGCGGGGCGGAGTGGTGCGTCTACCCGCTCTACGACTTCGCGCACGGACTGTCGGATGCGTTCGAGGGCATCACTCACTCCCTCTGCACGCTCGAGTTCAAGGACAACCGCGAGCTGTACGATTGGCTGGTGCGCGAGGCGGGCTTCGAGCGCCCGCCCGAGCAGACGGAGTTCGCGCGACTGGAGCTGGACTACACGGTGCTCAGCAAGCGGAAGCTCCTCCGGCTGGTGAACGAGGGACGCGTCTCCGGGTGGGACGATCCGCGCATGCCGACGATCGCGGGGCTACGCCGGCGCGGGGTGACGCCGGAGGCCATTCGGGCCTTCGCCGACACGATCGGCGTGGCGCGCTCCGACGCGCGCATCGAGCTGGCCACCTTCGAGCACGCGGTGCGCGACGACCTCAACATGCGAGTGCCGCGGGTCATGGCGGTGACCAGGCCGCTCAAGCTCGTGCTCGACAACTACCCGGACGATCTCCTCGAGACGCTGGACGCGCCGCTCTATCCGCACGACGTGCCCAAGACCGGGTCGCGGCCGCTGCCGTTCTCCCGGGAGCTGTGGATCGAACGGGACGACTTCCTCGAGGATCCGCCGAAGAAGTTCTTCCGGCTGGCGCCGGGACGGGAGGTCCGGCTGCGCTACGGCTACTTGGTGACCTGCACCGGGGTCGTGAAGGACGCGGCCGGCGAGGTCGTCGAGGTGCACTGCACCTACGATCCGGCCACGCGCGGCGGTGACGCGCCCGACGGCCGGCGGGTGCAGGGCACGATTCACTGGGTGTCGGCGCGGCACGCGCTGGACTGCGAGCTCCGGCTGTACGACCGGCTCTTTGCCGTGCCCAATCCGGATGCGCTGCCCGAGGGGCAGGACTTCGTCCAGGGACTGAATCCGGCGTCGCTCGTGGTCGTGCCCGGCGCCAAGGTCGAGCCGAGCGTGGCGGACGATCCGCCGGGATCGCGCTACCAGTTCGAGCGGACCGGCTATTTCGTGAGTGATGCCGTCGATTCGCGCCCCGGCGCGCTGGTCTTCAACCGCACCGTGGCGCTGCGGGATTCCTGGGCCAAGGTCAAGGACAGGTAAGGCCCTCGGCGAGGCCCCCCGTGGCAGCGCCATTGCGGACCGCGCAACCGCAACCGATCTTGACGGATCCCTGCCTGGAGACGCCATGGCGGCGCGCGAGTTTCTTCTGCTGTCCGCGACCGAGCCCGACCGCAGCGGCCTGGTCGCCGAGCTGACCGGCTTCATCGCCGATTGCGGCTGCAACGTGGAGGACAGCCGTGTCGCGGTCCTGGGTGGCCACGCGGGTTTGATGCTGCTGGTGTCCGGCGAGCCCGGCGAGCTGCAGGAGGTGCTCGCCGGGCTCGACCGTCTGCGCGAGCGCACCGGCATTCGGGCGGTGCCGCGGCCCGTCGCCACCCGGCAGGAGCAGGCCGGCCGCGACGCCTCCCGGGTCGAGGTCCGGGCGAGCGCGATCGACCACGAGGGCATCATCCACGCGCTGGCCGAAACGGTCCGCCGCCACGGCGGCAACATCCTCGAGCTGGAGAGCGCCACCGAGCCGGCGCCGATGAGCGGCGAGCCGCTGTTCGCGCTCCGCATGAGCATATGGGCGCCGCCGGAGAAGGACGCCAGCGAGCGGCTCAGGCAGGACCTCGAGCGCGTGGCGCATGAGGAAGGGATCGAGCTCGGCGTTGAGCTCCTGCCTCCGTCGCACGGTTCCGCCGTGGCGGTCGGCTCGGAGCGGCGGGCTGCGCCTCGGCCGCCGACGTGAGGCGATTGTGCGGAAGCGTGACTCTTACGGAAGACTGCAGCGCCCGTGATGACCACGGGCGCTTCGTTCGTTTACCAACCGCCCTTCACCCGCGAGATCCCAGGCGCCGCCAGGCGTAGTACAGCGGCACTCCGGCCGCCACGGCCCCGAAACTGGTCACCGTCGCCTCGGGGTGCTCCCATAGCGAGTTCGCCAGCAGCGCGGCGATGGCGCCGACGAACAGCAGGGGCACCAGCGGGTAGCCCGGCGTGCGGTACGACCTCGGCAAGTCCGGATGCCGGCGACGGAGCGTGATTACGCTCGCCACACCCAGCGCCCAGAAGGGCAGGCTCGCCAGCACGAAGGCCTCGATCAGCTGCTCGAAGCTCCGGAGGGCGAGGTAGACGATCGCCAGCCCGGCCAGCGCCGTGATCGCCATGTGCGGTGTCCGATAGCGGGGATGCACCCCGGCCACGGTGCGGAAGAACAACCCGTCGTCCGCCATCGCCCAAAAGACCCGCGGTGTCGCCATGATCACCGCGTTGAGCGAGCCGAAGGTCGAGACGCACACCAGCGCCGCGATCAGGGCCGACCCGATCGGCCCGACCAGGCGTACCGCCATGTCCGCCGCGACCAGGGGGGAGCGGGCGACCTCGTCGATCGAGAGCACGCGGAGATAGGCCGCGTTGGCCAGCAGGTAAATCACCACGACCGAGAGCGTGCCGCCGACGATCGCGCGGGGCAGCGCCCGCCCAGGGTCCCGCACCTCGCCGGACAGGCAGGTGACGTCCTGCCATCCGTTGTATGCCCAGAGCACCGCGACCACACCGAGGCCGAACCCGCCCCACGTGGCGGCCGCGGCCGTCGGCCCGGTGCTCCAGGCACCGCCGCCGGGCGCGCCCAACAGAAAGGCCGCGCCGGTCATCGTGAGGATCGCGAGAACCTTGGCGACCGTCGAGACGTTCTGGATCGCCGCCCCGAACCGGATGGAGCGATACTGTGCCGCGGCGAGCAGGAGGATGAGCAGGGCGGCGACGCCGCGCACCTGGCCGGCGGTCAACGGCGACAAGCGGCCCAGATACTCGGCAAAGACGAGCGCGATCGCCCCGGCGCCGGCCGGCATGATGATGAGGTAGAGCCAGCCGAAGAGGAACGCAGTGAGCGGCCCGTAGGCTTCGCGCAGGTAGACGTACATCCCGCCGGCATCGGGATAGAGGGCCGCGACCTCCGCCAGCGCGAGCGCGCCGCACATGGCAACCAGGCCGCCGATGACCCAGGCGAGCAGCATGGCGTGTGGCGTACCGGTTGCGGCGGCGGCCACGGCCGGCACGCGGAAGATGCCGCTGCCGATCATGATCCCGACGGTGACGGCCGTGGTCGACCAGCCGCCGAGCCGCCGGGGGAGCCGGCCCTCGGATGTCGCGTCGGCGCCGGCGGACGGCTGCGCGTGTGGGGAGACGGTCATGGTGCTCCGGAACGGGGAGGAGGAGCAGCCAGATTACGGCCTCGGTGCGATTACCGCCAGCGGAACAGACGCACCGCCAGGAGGAAGCACACCACCAGCCAGGCCGTGATCACGCCGAGCTGGGGCAGCAGCTCACCCGCCCCGGCGCCGCGGAGCATCGTGGCCCGCAGCGCGTCGATGACCGCCGTGAGCGGCAGCGCCCGGATGAGCGGCTGCACGGCATCGGGAAATCTCGACGACGAGAAGAACACCCCGGAGAAGATCCACATCGGGAGCATCACCACGTTCATGATCCCCGACACGCCCTCGACCGTCCGTGGCCGGGCCGCCAGCAGGAGGCCGAGCGACGCGAACGCCAGGGCGGAAAGCAGGCAGACTCCTGCGAGGACCACCAGGGAGCCGCGAACCGGCACGCCGAAGACCAGCACCGCGAAGCCGAGGAGCAGCGCCACCTCGACGATGAGAAACGTGAGGCGCGACAGGACGAACGACGCCAGGAACTGGGGCCGTGACATGGGAGTCGCCGTGAGCCGCTTGAGCAGGTGCTTCCGGCGGGCATCCACGATTGCGAATCCGAGCCCCCAGATACCGCTGCCCATGAGATTCATGCCGAGCAGGCCCGGCACGACGAACTCCACGTAGCGGGCGCCGCGCTCGCGGACCGTCTGCTCCGTCGCCCGCACGGGATCGGCGCGGCCCGCGGCGCGCTGTACGGCCTCGTCTACCCGGAGACGAGCCTCTCGGGCCTCGGGCCGCTCCGGGTCGTAGCGGTATTCGACCGTGCCGCCGGCCGGCCGCACGACGAGCGCCACGTCGCCGGTCCGGAGTGCCTGGGCGGCCGCTGAGTCGTCCAGTGCGCGAAGCCTGATCCCGTCGGCCGCCGCCAGGCCGCGGGCCAGGGCGTCGTCTCCGGTCCGCGCCACCAGGGCGATCGGGATCCGCTCCGGGGGCCGGCTCCGGAAGGCGATGCCCAGCCCCGCGGTGAGCAGCACGGGGAAGATGAAGACCCAGAAGACCGCCTCGGGCTCGCGGTAGAACTCCCGGTAGCGCACCAGGGTGAGCTGGACGAGCGGGTGGTCCCGCCAGCCGCGGCGGCTACTCGTCACGGAGCTGCCTGCCGGTCAGGGCCACGAAGACGTCCTCGAGTGTGGCCGAGTGGGTCCGGAGCTCGGAGAGCTGGACGCCCTGCCGCCGGAGCTCCCCGAGCAGCGCGGGCATGGCCTCGTGCAGCTCGGAGACCTGCAGCCGCCAGACTCCGTCCTGCCGGCCCGGCTCGCCGGCGCCGACGACCCCGGCGATCGCCCCCGTGTCGAGCCCGGCGCCGTCGGCGACCGCGAACTCGAGGACGTGCTCCGCTCCGAGCGAGGCGATGAGCTCGCGCGGGGTTCCCTGCGTGATGATGCGGCCGTGGTCGACGATCGCGACCCGGTCGCACAGCCGCTCGGCCTCTTCCATATAGTGAGTGGTGAGCAGGATCGAGCGTCCGCCTGCCCGGAAGCGCTCGATCAGCTCCCAGAGCTGGCGTCGCGATTGGGGGTCGAGCCCGGTCGTCGGCTCGTCGAGGAAGAGCAATTCGGGGTCGCCTACCAGCGCGCAGGCCAGCGCCAGGCGCTGGCGCTGGCCGCCCGAGAGCTGCCCGACCCGCGCGCCCGCCTTCTCGCGAAGCTGCACGAGGTCGATCACCTCGTCGGGCTCGGGCCCGCGGGGATAGAAGCTGCGAAACAGCCGAACCGTCTCCCCGACCGTGAGCTTCTCGGCGAACTGGGTCTCCTGCAGGGAGATCCCGAGCAGCTCGCGGAGCTCGCGGTCGTCGGTGCCCCAGCGGCGGCCGAGGATGAACACCTCGCCCGCGTCCGGCTCGGTCAGGCCTTCGCAGATCTCGATGGTCGTGGTCTTGCCGGCGCCGTTGGGCCCCAGGAGGCCGAAGCACTCGCCGGAGCGGACCTCGAGATCGAGGCCGTCGACGGCGACCACATCCCCGTAGGCTTTGCGAAGCTGGCGGAGGACGAGCGGGGAGGTATTCGACGTTCCCGTCATGCGGGAAGTGTAACGGGGGCGGGGCGGGGGTCGTCAGGTGGGCTCGTCTACCTGCGTGAAGCGAAGGAAACATGACTCAAGGCATGCCCCTTCGCTCCACTCATGGTGACTCGCGGGTGACTTCTACTCCCGCGGCCGCCGCTCCCACACCTCCCGCACAGTCTCCCGGACCCGGGCCCACTCCTCGGGCTGCGTGAGCAGCAGATACCCGGCGAGCATCCCGCCCATGTAGACGGCAGCCTGCATGACGGGCGACGGGTCGGTGACGAAGAGAATGTGCAGCATGTCCCTGCTACCTCGGGCTGGTGGTTTGGATCATCTCGGCGTCGAGCGCCTGGCGGATGCGGTCGCGCGCCTCGCTCAAGTGCGCGCGGGTGTAGCCGTCGAGCTCCGGGTGGGGCACCGCGAGCGCGCGGTCGAGGTCGGCGCCGAGACTCGCCAGCGTCATCCGGGCGACGGCGCGGGCGTCCTCCGGCGTGCCGGGCGCCGGGCTCACGGTCATCTGGATCAGCATGTTGAGGTAGAGCCGCTGCACGTCGCGGCGCACCGAGGCGATGTCGCGGGGCCGGACCAGGCGGCCGCGCGCCGCGGGCCCGACCTCGGACCAGATCGCAGTCGTCAACGTCGCGAACAGCTCCGGCAGGCCCATGGTCGGCTCGGTGGGCTCCGCCCGCAGCTCGGCGTCGCGAATCCTGGAGAGCACCGTCGGATCGAGCAGCTGCGCCAGCAGGGAGCCCTGCTGCGTCAACGCCCAGTCGTGGAGCGGGAAGTCGAGCCTGCCGTCCGCGCTCGGCGACGCACCCCAGTGCATCCAGCGCTCCGCTCCCAGCCGGCTGAGGAGCTCCGGCGGGAAGCGGTACGCGCCGTCACCGAAGCCCGCCTCGGCCAGCAGCGCCAGCGCCGCACGCTGCTGCGCCGCCGGCAGGTTCACCACGGCCGGCCGCGCGCCCGGATCGCCGCGGTGGTCACGCGCGGTGGTGGCACCTCCCAGGTACTTCGTCGCGACGAGGAGCGCGTACCAGCGGTCGTTCAGCAGGTCGGTGAACGCGGTGCGAAGGCGCCCGTAGCTCTGGCCGGGTGCCACGACGCGGGTTTCGAGCGAGTCGAACAGCCCGTCGATCAGCGCGACGCGCCCCCGCGCCCACCCCAGCGGATCATCGGTCTGATCGTAGCGGCTGACGGTGGGATCGAGTCCCAGGCCGCCGAAGCCGGCGTCCTCGTCCGTTCCATACAGGTGCGCCGGATCCGCCGCCTGGGAGGCGATGGCCCGGAGGCCGTTGGTCTCGATGTCGGGAGTCCAGAGGCCCGCCGACCCGCCGCCGCCCTTGGCGGACGAGGCGAGCGGACCGGTCACGACATCCGCGTAGCCGTACGTGATGGCCCAGCGATCATAGCTGCCGATGGTCGGGGCATAGTAGTCCCCCTGGCGGGCAGGATCGAGCGCGAGCGCCGGCGGACTGTAGTCCATGACCGAGACGCCGAGGCCGTGCGATGCGGTCCAGCTCCGGCTCGCGAGCTGCGCCGCGGTCGCCCCGGCCGAGCCCCGGAAATTGTGGCGCAGGCCAAGGGTGTGTCCCACCTCGTGCATGACCAGCGCCTTGAGCGCCTGGCCCACGTACACTCGCGACGCTTCACCCCCGGCCGGAATCTCGCCCCGCGCGGCCATGACGGCGTTCGCCAGCGTGCCGCTCCGGGTCAGGCCCTCGCCGTACCGGCAGAGCCGCGACTCCGCTCCGGCCCCCTGGGCCAGGGAGTCCTCCTGCAGCACCGACTGGATCGCGGCGACCGGCGCCACGTACTGGCCGGACTGGCCCCGCCAGCGCTGGATCCAGGCCGCCGAGATCAGGATGTCCGCGTTGAGGATCTCACCCGTGCGGGGATCGACGTTGGTGGGGCCGACGGCGTAGACGGAGCCGTTGTTGGCGGTCCATCGGACGGTCGAGTAGCGGGCGTCGGCGGCGCTCCAGGCGCTGTCGTCCGGCGCGTCGAGCACGCGGATCGCATCCCGGAAGCCGGCATCCTCGAACGCCCGGTTCCATTCGAGGATGCCGGCGCGCACGAACGGCCGCCACTCGACCGGCACGGTCCGGTCGATGTAGTAGGTGATCGGCTGCACCGGCTCGCTCAGTCCGGGGCCGGGATTCCTCTTCTCCAGCCGCCAGCGGGTCACGTAGCGGACGAAGAAGCTCTCGGCCGTGTCGCGCGAGAAGTCCTTGAAGGCCGAGATGAAGAACCCGACCCGGTCGTCCGCCAGTCGCGGCCGCATGGGCGTGGCGGGCAGTTCGACCAGCGAGTAATGGATCCCGATGGGGATCGATCGGTAGTCGGGCACCGTCTCCAGCCCGAGGTTCCGCGGGGTCTGGAAGGTCAGGCGGACCTCTGCCTCGAGGTTGGCGCCGAAGAGCCGGAGCGACTGGAGGGTCGAGCGCCGCTCGTCGAACGAGACGTTGCCGCTGAGCTTGCGCTGCGTCATCGCCGTCTGAAAGACGGTGCCCACGTCGGCCCAGTCGGAGACGAAGAACGGGGCGACGTTGACCAGGATCTCGCTGCCCTCCCGCTCGGCGGCGATGGGGAGGGACTGGGCGACCGAATGCCCGAACGAGTAGGCCACGGTGCGCGCCATCGGCGTTCCGGGTGCGGCGGCCATGCGGGGATTCACCACCCAGAGCTCGACCCGGTCGCCTTCGCGGTGAAAGCGGACCAGGTCCGAGCGGAGCGAGGCCCCGCCATCGAGCCCGAGCTCGCCGATGCCCTGTGAGATCTGGGTGACGAGGAGGTAATCGCGGTCGAGCTGGTGCGGTGCGAGCGAGAGGTAGATGCTGTCGCGCTTGAAGTAGATGGTGAAGATGCCGGTGCCGATCTCGCTGTTCTTGACCACCTCGCCGAACGGCCGGCCGGCGGCGTCGGAGCGCTGGGCGGCCGCCGGGGCGGAGCCAGCGATGACGATGGCGCACAGGAGATGGGCTGCGCGGGCGAGGTGCACGGGAACTCCGGACCGGAGGTGGTACGCCGGAAGGGCGGCAGGTGCTCGAGGGGCAAGATGGAGGCCGCAGATGGTCCGCGGGCAAGCAGGTGCAGGGACTCGGGTTCTGGGCCCGTTGCGCCTGTCAAAAAGCCGGGGCGCCCGGCAAAAAGCAGGAGGTCCGGGGGGCGGCGAAGCGGGGATGCTCGGAGTTCCCGCTCCAAGGAGCTCGGCGTCGCGTCTCCGCGGGGAAGGGAGGTGTCGACCGGTCACCTTGACCTAACCCGGGACCGCCTCTACATTTGGCGGTCTGCCCCCGTTTGGGGGTCATTCGTGATCTCGAGCTCCAGGGTTATGCCGACCATCAATCAGCTCATCCGGCAGGGCCGGAAAGACGTCGAAGCCAAGGACAAGGCGCCGGCCCTCAAGTCGAACCCGCAGAAGCGCGGCGTCTGCACGCGCGTGTACACCACCACCCCGAAGAAGCCGAATTCGGCGCTCCGGAAGGTGGCCCGCGTGCGGCTCACCAACGGATTCGAGGTCACGGCCTACATCCCGGGTGAAGGGCACAACCTGCAGGAGCACTCGATCGTGCTGATCCGCGGCGGCCGCGTGAAGGACCTGCCGGGCGTCCGCTACCACATCGTGCGCGGCACGCTCGACTCGGCCGGGGTCAACGACCGCCGGAAGAGCCGGTCGAAGTACGGCGCCAAGCGGCCCAAGGCCGCCGGCGCCGGGTCCGCGCCCGCTGCCGCCAAGGGAGGTAAGAAGTGAGCCGGCGCAACAAGGCGGTCAAGCGGCCCGTGCCGCCCGATCCGCGCTACGACAGCCAGACGGTCTCGAAGTTCGTGAACAACCTCATGTTCGAGGGGAAGAAGAGCGTCGCTGAGGGCATCTTCTACTCCGCCATGGACATGATTGAGGAGCGCACGGGTCAGCCGGGGGTGTCGGTCTTCAAGCAGGCGGTGAATAACGCCAAGCCGACCCTTGAGGTGAAGAGCCGGCGCGTCGGCGGCGCCTCGCTCCAGGTCCCGGTCGAGGTCCGGCCGGACCGCCGCACCGCGCTGGCGATGCGCTGGATCATCTCGTTCTCCCGGGCCCGCACGGAGAAGACGATGGCCGAGCGTCTGGCCGCCGAGCTCATCCTCGCCTCCAAGGGCGAGGGCAACACGATCAAGAAGAAGGAAGACACCCACCGGATGGCCGAGGCGAACCGGGCCTTCGCGCACTATCGCTGGTAGGCCGGACGACGGGTCGAATCGTGGCGGCGGGCGCTCGCAGGGAGCGCCCGCCGTTTTCGTTGGCGGGATGGTCCGGCATGGGCCCCGGATCGCGGCGTGGCGCCGGGAGGGCTCGAGGCAGTCGGAGGTCCGTTCGAGCCCGGCCCGGGCTGCAGCTAGCGAGGCGGCTGGCGGGCGGCCTGACCGGGGTTGACACCTGGGCCTAAGACGCTACTTTTGCAGGGCTTGGGGGTTTTGTACCTCCCGGCACACATCGGATCACGTGACGGCGCCCTCGCGGGCGTTCCCGCCACCTCTGGTCCTCCGAAGACAACGCGTGGGGATCTACTGGAACCCCTCATCCTGGGCGAAAGCCCGGATGTGCGCGGAGCGATACCACCGGAACGCCGCTGGACGGCGCCCCCGGGTCGGTCGCCCCGCTTTTTCGCTGATAGCGACTGGACACAAATCGGCTATGGCTCGTCAAACATCGCTCGATCGGTATCGCAACATCGGCATCATGGCCCACCTCGATGCCGGGAAGACGACTACGACCGAGCGCATCCTCTACTACACCGGCAAGAACTACAAGATCGGTGAAGTGCACGAGGGTGCGGCCACGATGGACTGGATGGAGCAGGAGCAGGAGCGCGGCATCACCATCACGTCCGCGGCCACGACCTGCTTCTGGGTCCGGAACGGCACCCAGTACCGCATCAACATCATCGACACCCCCGGCCACGTGGACTTCACCGTCGAGGTGGAGCGCTCGCTCCGCGTGCTCGACGGCGCCGTGACCCTGCTCGATTCGGTCGCCGGCGTCGAGCCGCAGACCGAGACCGTCTGGCGCCAGGCCGACCGGTACGGCGTTCCCCGCATCATCTTCGCGAACAAGATGGACCGGGTGGGCGCGGACTTCGATCGCTGCCTGGCCATGATCCGCGACCGGCTCACCAAGAAGGCGTACCCGCTGCAGCTTCCCGTGGGCTCGGGCGAGCTGTTCACCGGCCACATCGACGTGCTGCGCCGCGTCGAGTTCATCTTCGATGACGAGACCCTGGGCAAGACCTTCACCGAGATGCCGGTCCCCGAGGCGTACCGCGAGCGGGTCGAGGCGGCGCGCCACGAGGTGATCGAGGCGGCCGTGGAGCACGACGAGGAGCTGCTCGAGAAGTATCTCGCCGGCGGCGACCTGTCGTTCGACGAGATCCAGCGCGCCATCCGGAAGGCCACCACCTCGGGCGCCATCGTGCCGGTGCTCTGCGGCGCCTCGTTCAAGAACAAGGGTGTGCAGGCCCTGCTCGACGCGGTGATCGACTACCTGCCGAGCCCGATGGACATCCCGCCGATCCAGGGCCATCTCCCGCTCCACGACGAGACCCACGTCGAGCGCTGCGCCAGCGACGACGAGCCGTTCAGCGCCCTCGCCTTCAAGATCGCCACCGACCCCTATGTGGGCCGGCTGACCTTCTTCCGGGTGTACTCGGGCTCGCTCAAGAGCGGGAGCTACGTCTACAACAGCACCAAGGACAAGCGGGAGCGCGTCGCCCGGCTGCTGCAGATGCACGCGAACAAGCGGGACGAGATCGAGGAAGTGCTCGCCGGGGACATCGGCGCGGCCATCGGGCTCAAGGACACCCGCACCGGGGATACGCTGTCCGACGAGGACAAG
>DASSYY010000366.1:0-12270 GCA_035703025.1 Gemmatimonadales bacterium
CTCCCGGGTAAACATCGGCACCAGCGAGTCCAGCAGCCCGGTATCCTGCGTGCTCGTCGTGGTCGCGAGCGTGATGTCCTGCTGGGCCCACGCGATCGGGGCGATGAGGGCGGACGCCACGGCCGCGGAGAGGAGCGAGCGGTGAAGCGAGCGGGGCATGGGCACCTCAGAAGACGACTTGAGCTTGGGCCAGCGTGAGGCTCTTCCACACGCCCGGCTCGCCCACTTTGCGGGAGAGATACTCCAGGGTGAAGCGCGTCGCCTTGCCCCAGGGATAGAGATTGACGCCCGCCGTCCAGGCCCGGTTCTTCTGGGCGTTGAGGGCGACGCTCGGCCGGTTGAACCATTCGTACTTGAGCACCGGCTGGAGCCAGGGCCGGAGCGGCACGGCGGCGAGCGCGTACCAGCCCTTGTCGTCGCCCGTGCGCTGGTCGCGGTGCTGCCCGACGTACTCGGCCCTGACGATGACCCAGGGCGACTCCAGACTCACGTCCCCGCCGTAGCGGGTGCTGTCCTGGAAATAGCGGGCGACATTCGCCCCCAGGAGCAGGAACGGCACCGGTCGGACGGCGAGCCGCGCCACGCCCAGGGCCGACGAGTCCGTGTTGGCGGTGAGATTCTGCCCTTCCCCGTTGAAGACCCCGAGGTTGACCGTGGCGCGGCCGCCGAGCGCGTAATCCACCATCGCGCCGATGTCACGCTTGGGCGCCAGCGAATCGACGGCCGTCGAGCGGTCCGCCGTCTCGACTTCCGCGAGCGAGGTGATGAACTCGCGGGTGAACGGCGTCTTGAACTGGCCCACCTGGACGCCGACTCCGCTCCTCACCCAGCGCACATAGGCGTCCTGCAGGGAGACGCTCGCCTTCCCCGTGCCGACGTTGCCCGTTCGGAACTCGCCCTGGACGCGCCACGTGATGTCACCGCTCGCGCTCCCCGACGCGGCGAGGCGGGCCCGGTTGATGGTACCGGTGAGACCGATGGCCTTCTGGTACGTCTCGCGGGCCTGGATGTAACCGCCCACCTTGACCGTGGGCGCCGCCGCAGGAGTCTGCGCGGCGGCGTACGGGACCGTCACAGACACGAGCAGCACACCCATTGCCAGGCGGACCAGCATGGACACCTCGAGAGGTCGAGAGCGAGGAGGGTCCAACGTACCGCACCCCCGTCCGATAGGCAATAGGATGCCTATCGGCACGCGCCGGCAGATGCTTACCTCGGGTGGAGCCTCACCGCCCGGCTCACGCGAGCGCCGCGAACGCGGTTGCGCCGACCCGGACCCGCTCGCCCTGCGCCGGCAGCGCCTCCGACGGACCCAGCCGGATGTCCACCCGCACGTCGCCCACGCGCCCCACGACATGCGGATGATCGCCCATGTCCACTACCCGCTCGACGTGGAGCGTGAAGGTGGGCGCCGCGGCCGCTCCCAGCCTGAGCCCGCCGGGCGGCACCGCGATGCATCCTCCGGCGTGCGGCAGGATCGTGTATCCGAGCAGCGCGGCGACCACGGCGTCGCGCGGGTCGCGATAGACGGCGCCCTTGGACCCGGCGGCGCGGACGCGGCCGTCCACCAGGATCACGAGCTGGTCCGCCAGGCGAAACGCCTCCTCGCGGTCGTGCGTCACCAGAATGGTGGTGGTGGCGAAGGTGGCGAAGAGCCGGGGCAGGTCGTCGAGCAGGTGGGTGCGCGCGAGCCGGTCGATGCCGGAGAGCGGCTCGTCCAGCAGGGTGACCGGGGCCCGGAGCGCCAGGGCGCGGGCCAGGTTCACGCGCTGGGCCTCGCCGCAGGAAAGCTGGCGTGCCGACCGATCGAGAACGGCCGAGATGCCGCACTCCCCGGACACCTCCGCCACCCGCACGAGACGCTCATCCGGGGGCACGTGATGAAGCTCGAGCGCCAGGTCCAGATTCCGCCGCACCGTCCCGCCCAGGAAGACCTGCTCCTGGAAGGCGAACGCATGTCTCGGCGCCGTCCCGTCCGGTCGGTCCGGAGCCTCGCCCCCGATACGGACGGTGCCCGATCGCGGCCGCTCGAGCCCGCCCACCACGCGCAGCAGCGTGGTCTTGCCCGAGCCGTTGGGGCCGAAGACGGCGGTCGTCGTCCCGCTCAGGAACGAGAGTGCCGGGATCTCGAGGACCGGGCGGCCGCCGCGAACGATGGTCACCCCTTCGAGCGTGACATCCATCAGCGCGCGTGGCGCTGCTGCAGCAGAGTGAGCCCGAGATTCACCAGGAAGGCCAGCAGCAGCAGAACGATGCCCAGCGCCAGTGCGACCGGGAGATTGCCCCGGCCGGTCTCGGTGACGATCGCGGTCGTCAGCACCCGGGTACTGTCGCGAAGATTGCCGCCGACGGTCATCGACGCGCCCACCTCGGAGACGATCGCCCCGAATCCGGCCATGACCGCCGCGAGCAGCCCGAGCTTGGCCTCGCGACTCAGGATCCAGAGCATTCGAAGCCGGCTCGCGCCCAGGGAGACGAGCAGATCGGGCAGCTGCGGCGGCAGGGCCTGCACCGAGGCGGCGGTGAACCCGACGACGAGCGGCGTGGCGATGAGGAACTGGGCGAGCACCATCGCCCGGCGGGTGTAGATGAGATCGAGGCCGCCCAGCGGGCCGCTCCGGGTGAGCAGCAGCCAGACCACCAGGCCGATCACGACCGGTGGCATCCCCATCCCGGTATTGACGAGGGCCAGGACGGCCGTGCGTCCGGGAAAGCTCCGGCGCGCGATCGCGTAGCCGCACGGCACGCCGACGAGCATCGCCAGCAGACTGGCGAGACCGGAGATCGCCAGGGTGCGGAGGATGATCGCCCAGACCTCGCCGCCGCCGGTGAGGAGGCGCAGCGCCTGGGCGAATCCCTGCGCCAGATCGCTCACGCGGCGGGGGACGTGGGAACGAGCATTGCCGGAGAAGATCGACGGCCGAACATGCGCACCTCGCGGAGGACGATCCGGCGGGACCGCCGCAACGTAGGGGCGCCAAGCGCGATAGGCAAGCACTTGCCTATCGAAATTGCGTCAGGTGAGGTGGCGGGCGAACGACTTGCGGGCGAACTCCGAGACCGCGGCATGCCAGCCCTCGAACCCGTCCAGGAGCCGCCGGGCCTCGGGACTGAGCCGGGAGCCGCCGTGCGTGCTGCCGCCCCGGGCGGTCAGCAGCACGGGCCTTCCCAGGGCGCGCTCCATCCTTCGCACCCGATTGAGACAGGTCCGGTAGCTCCAGCCCACGGCCTTGCCGCCCTCGCGGATCGTGCCGGTCTCGTCGACGGCGCGGAGAAACCGGAGATAGTTCGGTCCCATCAGGAAGGCCCCGTCGCACAGGACCCAGACCTTGTGGCGCGGCGCGAGGCGGACGGGACGGGGGGAGCGTGCTGACATGGCGGCTCCGGACTGTCAGGGGGTGGCGGCGCGCAGCGCCTCGGCGAGGGCGCGGAGCGCGCGGCCACGGTGGCTCACGGCATCCTTCTCCTCCGGCGTGGCCTCGCCGAACGTGCGGCCCAGTTCGTCGCTGAAGAAGAGCGGGTCGTAGCCGAACCCGCCGTCGCCTCGGGGGGCCTCGAGGATGCGTCCCCCGCAGGCTCCCTCGAAGATTTCGGGCACGGCCCCGGCATCGCGCAGGTACACCAGCACGCAGCGGTAGCGCGCGCGCCGCCGTGGCTCGGGTGCGCCCCGGAGCCGGCGCAGCAGCTCCGCGTTGTTGGCGGCGTCCACCTCGCCGGTCGAGCCGCTCACGCCGGCCCAGCGGCGAGAGCGGACCCCCGGCGCGCCGCCCAGCGCGAAGACCTCGAGGCCCGAATCGTCGGCCACCGTGGGAAGCCCCGAGAGTCGGGCGAAGTGCTCCGCCTTGCGCCGTGCGTTGCCCTCGAAGCTCTCGGCGAGCTCGAGCGTGTCCTCGACCGGGCTCTCCCACAGCCCCAGGTCGTCGGGAAAGACCACGTCCACCCCGGCCGGCTCGAGCATCCGCCGGATCTCGGGCTGCTTGCCCGGGCTCCGGGTCGCGGCCAGCAGCTTCACCAGCCGAGGGCCGCGCGCTGCGCCCGGAACAGGTCGGCGATGCCCATGCCGGCCAGGTCGAGCAGGACGTCGAGCTGCGCCCGGCTGAAGCTGTCGTGCTCACCGGTGCCCTGCACTTCCACGTACCGCGCGGGCTCGAGCATGACCACGTTGGAGTCGACGTGTGCGTCGCGGTCCTCGAGGTAGGCCAGGTCGAGCCGCTCCTCGCCGTCCACGACGCCCACCGAGACCGCGGCCACGAGCTGGCCGAACGCCGAGGGCAGGCCGGTCTTGGCCGAGAGCCAGGCGCAGGCGTCGGCAAGGGCGACGCAGCCCCCGGTGATGCCGGCCGTGCGGGTGCCGCCGTCAGCCTGAAGCACGTCGCAGTCGATCCGGATGGTATACTCGCCGAACGCCATCGTGGCCATGGCGGCCCGGAGCGAGCGGCCGATCAGACGCTGGATCTCCTGCGTGCGGCCGCCGGGGCCGTTCCGCTCGCGGGAGGTGCGCTCGACGGTCGCCCGCGGCAGCATGGCGTATTCGGCGGTCACCCAGCCTTCCCCGCTCCCCTTCTTGAACCCCGGCACGCCGCTCTCGACCGATGCGGTGCAGTGGACGAGCGTGCCGCCCATGCGGATGAGACACGACCCTTCGGCGTAGGGATTGGCGTTGCGCTCGAGCACGAGCGGGCGGAGCTGATCGTTGGCGCGGCCATCAGGACGGGGCACGGAGACGCTCCACCAGGGCAGAAGTTGAGAAGCCGGCGACGAGAGGCACGCGAACGACCCGGCCGCCGCGGGCCTCGATCCAGTCGGCGCCCACGATCCGGTCGCGCAGGTAGTCGGCGCCCTTGACCAGCACATCGGGCGCGAGCGCCTCGATGAGCGCGAGCGGCGTGTCTTCGTCGAACAGGACCACGCAGTCGACCGCGCCCAGGCCGGCCAGGACCCGGGCCCGGGCCTGCTCCGACGCCACCGGCCGGGTGGCGCCCTTGCCGAGCCGGCGGACCGAGGCATCGGTGTTGAGGCCGACCACGAGGGCGTCGCCCTCCCGGCGCGCGGCCTCGAGCAGCTCGACGTGGCCCGGATGCAGCAGGTCGAACACGCCGTTGGTGAACACGACCGGCCCCGACTGCGCGCGCCGCCAGACCAGGGCCTCGGCCAGTTGGCGGACTTTCCCGGCGCTCCCCGGGTTCACGCCCGCTCCTCCGCCATCCCGCTCCGGCCGAAGAGGGCCTTGAGGCCGGGAGGCGCGACGAACGTCGTCACCATGATCATGAGCAGCACGGCGCCGAAGACTTCAGCCGAGAGCACGCCGGAGCGGCGACCGATGTCGGCGAAGATGAGGCCTACCTCGCCCCGTGGCACCATCCCGACGCCGACAACGAGGCGGCGCATCGGCAGCCAGGGCGCCGCCCAGCCAGCGGCCACCTTGCCGGCGATGGCGATCCCGGTGAGCGCGGCTGCGACCGACAAGGTGCCCCGCGCCGCGGATGAAGTCGGGTCGAGGAGCCGGAGGTCGACCGACGCGCCGACGCTCACGAAGAAGATGGGGGCGAAGATCGCGGCGACGGGGCGGACCTCTCGCTCGATGGTGTCGAACTGGTTCGTACCGGACAGGATGATGCCGGCCGCGAAGGCGCCGATGATGAGGGCCGAGCCCGCGAGCGAGGCGAACGCCGAGAGCCCCAGCGCGAACGCGACGGCGAATACGAGCAGCACGTAGCGCACCCGCATCCGCACCACCACGTCGAACAGCCGCGGAAGCACGAACCGCCCGACCAGGACGGCGACGACGAGGAAGCCCACCGCGACCGCCAGCGTCCGCACGATGCCGACGACCGAGATGGCCGCGCCGGCCGCAACGCCGGAGACGACGCTCAGGATGACGAGGCCGAGCACGTCGTCGATCACCGCGGCGCCGATGATGATGCGGGCCTCGGGCGTCGACATCCGGCCGAGGTCGGACAGCACGCGGGCCGTGATCCCGACCGATGTGGCGGTGAGCGTGGCGCCGACGAAGATCGCCGCCGTGGTCAGGTCGCCGTGCCCGCTCGCCGGGTGCGGCACCCAGGCCCAATAGGCGTAGCCGAGGCCGAAGGGCACCAGGACGCCCACGACGGCCACCGCGAGCGAGGCGGCCCCGACGCGAGACATCTCGCGCAGGTCGGTCTCCAGCCCGATCTCGAACAGCAGCAGCAGCACCCCGAGCTCGGCCAGGACGTGCAGCACCGCGCCGGCCCCGCCGGTCGAGGGGACCACGCCGAGAACGCTCCCGCCCAACAGCACCCCGGCCACGAGCTCGCCGAGCACGGCGGGCTGGCCCAGGCGCTCGGCCAGCTCCCCCAGCAGCTTGGCCGCGACCAGGATCGCGGCCAGTGCCAGGAACAACCGGGCGACGTCGAGCCCGCCGTCGGCGGGGAGGTGCACCTACAGCGGCTCCTCGGCTCGGGGCCGCAGCATGAACGTGTGGTTGAAACCCGGGAGGGTAACGGTCTCGGTGTACTCGGTCTCGATGGTGATGCGGCTCGGCCGGCCGCCGCGGTCGATCCGGAAGTCCGGCGTCTGGCCCAGGATCGAGTCGGACTGGGCGTAGAGGTGGGTCTGGATGGCGTCGTCGGTGAGCTGGCCGCCGTGCTTCGCCTGCTGCCGCATGTCGTCGAGCAGCTGGTAGTAGCGCCAGTACACCCCGCCGATGTGCACCCCGTAGTAGAGCGCTCCCAGCAGCAGCACCACCCAGAAGATGCAGCCGAGCACGCTGGCCCCTCGTCGTCCTAGGCGGCGATTCACCATTGGGACTGGGCTCCTTCCACGATGTTGGTCACCAGCTTCTCGAGCGCGCGATCCCGCCCGCTCCGCTCCTGTCCGGGCTCGTACTCGCCATCCACCAGGAGGCTCCGGTTCTGCCAGATGGGCTTGTTCAGCTTCTGATCGATGATCTCCACCGAGACGGTGATCTGCACCAGGCGGCGCGTGACGTTGACCGTGCGGTTCTCGCCCCCGGTGTACTGCACCGGCAGATCGGGCTCGTAGCGGATGATGGTGCCGCGCACGACCGCGTCGGCCTGGCTCTCGGACGCCTGCCGCAGTCCCAGCCGGCGCTCGACCGCCTCGCGGACCGAGGTCTGGACCTCCTGCGTCAGCGTGGGCTCGGCGGTCTGGTTGTCGAACGGCAGGAGGGCGACCGTCTTGATCGACGGCGGGAGTCCGCCGCCGGCGAAACCGTAGAGACAGCCGGTCAGGCCGGCGGCGAGGAGCAGCGGGCCGAGCAGCTTAGGGCTGGCGAGCAGTCCAGATCTCGGGGGCAAAGTCGGCTCGTGCGGTCGAGAGGAAGGTCAGGTTGAGCTTGGCCGGCACGCTCGGCACCACGAGCTTCGCGCTCAGCGGCGTGCCCGCGGAGTCGAGGGTCGTTTCGGCGCGGCCGACGACCTTGCCCGCCTGGCGCACCTCGGTCACGAGTCGGCCCGACCTCCCGATGGTGCGCACGTAGCTCACCGTGTCGGTGGCATTGGCGTACTGCCAGGCGATGGTCCCGTCCTTGGCCAGCCCACGCAGCGAGTCGTCGGGCTGCGGGAGCCGGGCCACGCCGAACATGGCCCACATGAGCGGATAGTTCGGGACCAGCTTCTTGACGGCATCGGGCGGCTCGGCCCAGAGCGGCTCCGCCCCCACCACCGCCGCCGACGCGGCGCCCGAGCCGAACGGGCCCGCGACGTCGAACCGCATGGAATCGGGCGGCGCGATGCGCGCGCTCCCCCGCCCTCCCGCGCTCGAGCGCTCATCCTGGAACAGCCACTTGAAGCGGTGCAGCCGATGCTCGGCGGGCACCGTGGCCCCCACCCACTGGGCCACCTGCGCGCGGCTCACCGGCGCAGCCGCCATCGGCACCACCGCACCGGGCGTACTCCGGCAGCCGCCGAGCGCCAGGGCAAGATAGGCCACGAGCGCGCGACGGTCAACGAGAAGGTGTTGTGGCATCAATAGTTATAACCGAAGAAGAAGCTCACGAACCCGGGTTTCTTCTGCTCCCCGCTCAGGCCATAGCCGCGGTACCGGTCACTGCTGAACCTCCGACCGACATCCAGCCGGAGCACCGTCAGCGGCCCGAGCGCCATCCTGAAACTAACGCCATAGCTGCCCAGCAGCGCCCGGTCAGTCGTGGTGGAGAAACGCGCCTGGCCGACGTCGGTGAAGAGGCCCGCCTGGATCTCGGGGAAGTCGACGTCCCCGAACGGCGTACCGAGGGTGAGGTGGGTCAGCAGCGGGAACCGGACCTCCTGGTTGAACATGAACGCCTCCGAGCCCACGATGTACCCGAACTGGGGGTACCCGCGGAGAGCCAGCGTGCCGCCGATGTTGATGCGCCGGGGCCGGTCGCCGCCGCTGTAGAAGCCGTAGGCCCGGAGCGCCCACGCGCTGCGGCGGCCGAGCCGGAGGTACTGACGCCAGTCGCCCGAGATGAGGTAGCTGTCGAACCGGCTGTTGGAGAAGTCGCTCGACACGCCGGCCGTCACCGCGAAGCGGCCGCCGTCGATCGGGCCGCTCGGGATCCAGAGCGCGTTGTCGCGCACGTAGCTCAGGTAGTGCGACGCGATCCAGCCGATACGACGCGGCTCGTCGACCGGCAGGGTGAAGTCCACGCGGTCGGAGTGCTCGAGGACGACGGTGCCCTCGATCCGGGTGAAGCGCGTGAGCGGATAGCGCAGCAGGCCGATCGCGCCGTAGGCGGTCTCGTCGTAGGCGATGACCCGATCGCCCTCGAAATTGCGGCTCTTGGTGCGGAACGCGCCGATCCCCCAGTTGACGCGGCGGCTGCGGTTGAGATAGACGCTCGTGGCGCTCAGGTTCGACAGAATGCTGCCCAGGCGCCGCCCCTGGTACGACGACACCGAGCCGAACAGCAGGTTGTCGCCGAGCAGGTCGCTCGCCACGAAGAAGATGCCCTGCGCCCCGCCGTAGCCGGGGATCACGACCGCGTCGCCGGCGGCGAAGTCGAGCGTGAGGCGCCTGCGGTAGGGCTCCCGCCGCGCGGCGATGCTGGTCGTCGTGTCCCCCGGCGCGTCCCAGCTCCACTGGGCGGACGGCGCGGTGTCGGGCACACGCGCGAAGCGCTCCTGGTGCGCCGACGAATCGACCGGAATCCGGTACAGGTTCCAGCTCAGGTCGTGAAACCCGCCCACGATGAGCCCGCCTCCGGGGAGGGGCACGGCGTCGAACGCGCCGGTCCAGGCGGACGTCTCGCGGCGCCCCTCGCCGACGGAGTCGACGGAGAACGCGTTGAGCACGCCGTCCCGGTCCGAGGTGAAATAGATCCGGCCGTCCTCGGCCCAGAGGGGAGACTCGTCGCGCCAGTCACCCGAGGTGAGCTGGGTCGTGGCGCCCGAGACCAGGTCGAGAAGGAACAGATTGGCGGCGCCGCCCCGGCCCTCGGCGGTCCGGTCGGAGGCGAACACGAGACGGCGGCCATCGGGGCTCGGGCTCGGATCGAGGTCCTGGTAGTGGTCGTTGGTGAGCGGCTCGAGCTCGCCGCCGGGGAGCGTGATGCGGTAGAGGTCCGAGACGCCGCGCTCCGAGAGCCCGCTCACGACGATGCTGCGGCCGTCCGGCATCCAGTGGGGTGACAGCAGCGAGACCAGCTCGGGGAACTGATAGCGCCCGGTGGCCTTCCGGCGCTCGAGGTCCCAGACGAAGAGCGCGTCGCGATCCTTGTACCGGGCCGTGAAGAGCAGCAGCCCGGGTCGCGACGCGTCCATCCGCGAGTCGAGCGAGTGGAACGACTCGATCTGAGCCGAGCGGCCGCCGGTGACGAGCGAGTGGCCCTTCGCCTTGGGCGCGAGCGACTTCTCGTAGATCGAGACGTACCCGTTGGCCGGGGACACGTAGGCGATGCGGCCGGGGGCGTCCACCCCGCCGGTATCGGGCATGACCGCGGGCTTCACGCCCAGGCGCACGACCTCGGTCCCGAGCAGCGGGAGCGGCGCCAACGTGTCGACGGAGGGATAGAACTGCCGCCGCATGGCGAGCTGGAACTCGTCGCTGAGCTGGTCGAGCGTCCGGCCGTAGACGGCCTGGACGGCCGCCTCGAAGCTGTCGTGGCGGTTGAGCTCCTTGTACATGAGCGCGGTCCGCCAGTCGCCGTAGGTATCTGCGAGCCACCGGTGAATCTGGCCGCCGATGGGATAGACGATGGCGCTGGTGACGTAAGCGAGCTGCTTGAACGGCGGCAGCCGGCCGCTCAACGTGAGGTCGCGCATGACCATTTCATCGCGCGCGTCCTGCCCCGCCGACCAGAGCTCGGCCAGACCCTCCGTCCACCAGAGCGGGAAGGTGTAGCGCCGCGCGCGGGGCGCGAGGTTGTAGCTCTCGACCAGCATGTCGAGCTGGAAGACGTGCACCATCTCGTGGCGCATCGTATGGCGGAACTCGGCGAAATTGCCGCGGAACGGCAGCGCCACCCGGCGTTTGAGGAAGTCGGTCGCGCCGAGCAGGCCCTCCGGCGGCGTGAACGGCAGGATGTTGGTCTGCTCGAAGTCGGTATGCGAGGCGTAGACGATCAGCGGGATGCGGCTCGGCACCGTGTGCCCGAACTGCACGCTCAGGGTATCGTAGCTCGCCTCGGCGTAGGCCAGCGATGCGGGAGCGAGGTCCTCCTCGGCCGAGTAGTAGTAGAGGTCGACGTGCGGCCCCTTCATCACGCGCCAGTCGAGCTTGCGGTACTGGATCTTGTTCTGGCCGAAGGCGAAGAACTGCGCGCGGGCGGGGACGGCGAGCAGGCACAGCAGCGCGACGATGCCGAGGGCGCGCCGGGACGCGCCGCGGGGACGCGGAAGGGCAGTCATGGTCGGACTACTTCCTGGCGACCGTCCGGATCGCATCGCCCTGCGTGATCCGGAACAGGGTGGCCGTGCCCGCGACGACCTTGCCGAACACCGTGTAGGTGCCGTCGAGGTGCGGCTGGGCGCTGAGGTTGATGAACCACTGGCTCATCCCGGTGTCGGGGCCGGACAGCGCCATACCGAGCATGGGCGCATCGTACCGGTTCCGGTTGATCTCGTCGCGGATGGCGCCGCCCGGACTGCCGAACCCGTCGCCGCGCGGGTCGCCGTCCTGGACGACGAAGTTGGGGACGACGCGATGCCAGCGGTTGCGGTCGAAGAACCGGCGGTCGACCAGGCGAAGGAAGTTGTCCACCGTGAGCGGCGCATCGGGTCCGAGCAGCTCGATCTCGATCGGGCCGCGGCCCTCGGTCTCGATGATCACGTGCGGCCGCGCCAGCGAGTCGGGTCCGGTCAGGTAGCGGCGTGCGAGGTCGCGATAGTCCTGGAGGGTCCTGCCCGTGGCGATCGGGTGCACGGCTCCCCAGCGGCCGGCGGCCTCCGGCCAGTTGTCCGCGGCCCACTGCCGGAGGAGATAGTTCTCGGGCCGGCCAGCGCCGAGGAGAAACTCGCGGTCCACCCGCGCCTGGGCCGCGGCCCCGCTCTTCCGGATGGCGAGGATGGCTCCCAGGGCGGAGAGCGCGGCCTCGGGAAACGAGTCCCGCCCGGTGGCGGCGTACATCCGCGCCAGTGCCGGCAGGTCCGCCGGGTCGGCCGCGCGGGCGACGGCATCGGCCGCCACGCTCCGTACGGCCGCATCCCGGTGGGCGAGCAGGGGCCGCGCGGCTGCGAGCAGCGCGGGATCGGGGCCTTCGACCTCGCCCGCCCAGGCCTGGAGCCCCGCGGCGACGACCCGCCCGTCGCGGTCGGCCAGGAACGCCGGCGAAGCCCCCGGCCCCGCCAGTGCGGTGCCCTCCGCGGCCGCGGCGCGGTCGCGCCAGTCAGTGCTCGTGCGCCAGCTCCCGGCAGCCCGGGCAAAGGCGGACGAGTCCGCCCGGCCGAGCGCCACGAGCGCGGTCCGCCGGAGCGCGAAGGTGCCCTTCCCCTCCGCGGCGCGCGTCAGGCCGCTCACCGCCTCGGCGCCGCCCAGCTCGCCGAGCGTCTCGGCCACCTGCACCTGGATGCTCGGCGACGGATCGTCGAGCAGGGACACCAGCTTGGCGGCGATCGCGGGGTCCTTGTACCCGGCGAGCGAGCGGATGGCGTTGACCCTGACCTGCGGGCTGGGATCGTCGGCGGCGCGCAGCAGGAGATCGGCCACGGCCGACGGTACCAGCCCCGCCGCCTCCGCGTATGCCCGGGTCAGCGTCCGCGCGGCGAGCGAGCGGATGTAGGCCTCCTGGTCCCGGAGCACGAGCAGCATCCGATTCCCGGCCGGGGGCGCCCGGAGCCGGCCGAGCGAGTA
>DASSYY010000398.1:0-4132 GCA_035703025.1 Gemmatimonadales bacterium
CGTTGGGATGGATGATCCGCTTCCGACCCGCGCGATCGATGAGCTTCGCGGCCTCCTCGTACGCGGCCTGGGCGGCATCGCCGGCGGCCGCGCGCACCTTCTTGATGGCCGAGCGGAGCTGGCTGCGCTGGGTGCGGTTGAGCGTCGCGTGGGTCTTGGCCTGACGCATACGCTTCTTGGCGGACTTGATTCGCGGCACGACGACCTCGGCTAAAGACCAGGGCACGAACGACCGCCGGCCAGGCCGGCGAAGGAGCCGGAACATAGAGGGCAGGGTGCGCAAGGTCAAGCGGCACGCCGCTTTGACTTGCATCCAGCGCTCGCTTAACCTTCCGCCACCCCGACCGACAGGATCGCACCCTGGACGCACAGATCAGCGATTTCATTCTTGCGCTCCCGATGCTGGTCTTCGCCATGGTGGCGCACGAGTACGCGCACGCCCTCACCGCCCTGCAGCAGGGCGATGACACCGCCTACAACCTCGGCCGGGTCACGCTCAATCCGGTGCCGCACATCGATCCCTGGATGAGCCTCCTGTTGCCGGCCCTGCTCTGGTTCGGCTCCGGCGGGCGCTTCACGTTCGGCGGCGCCCGGCCGGTGCCGGTGAACTCGAGGAAGTTCCGCCACTTCGTCCGGGGCGACCTGATCGTGTCCGCGGCCGGCGTGACGACCAATCTCTTCCTCTCCGTGGTCTTCGCGGTGCTGTTCATCCTGCTCGGCCTGGTCGCGCGGAGCGCGCCCGGGGCCGCCGCCGCGTTCGACACGGCGCAGCGCATGATGGTCTACGGCATCTGGCTGAACCTGGTGCTCTGCTTCTTCAACCTGATTCCGATCCCGCCGCTCGACGGATCGCACCTTGTGTATCACGCCCTGCCGGCCCGGGCCGGCGCCTGGTACCGCGACCTCAACCGGTTCGGCTACCTGCCGCTGTTCGCCCTGATGTTTCTGTTCCGGCCCGCGATCGACTTCCTGCTCACGCCGGCGCGGGCCGGCATGATCTTTCTGCTCCGGCTGATCCTGCCCTTCAGCGTGGGCGACGGATGGAACATCTTCTCGTGACGGCGCCCGAGGCCCCCACCACCGCGCTGGGCGCGGGCAGCGGCTTCGTGGTCCAGCTCGACGCGTTCTCCGGGCCGCTCGACCTGCTGCTGCACCTGTTGCGCGAGGAGCAGCTCGAGATCGCCGACATCCCGATCGCCCGGATCGCCGATCAGTTCCTGCAGGCGATCCACGAGCTCGGCCTCAACCAGGCCGCCGACTACCTCGACATGGCCAGCCGCCTGGTGCGCCTCAAGGCGCAGATGCTGCTGCCGCGGCGCTCGGAGGAGGACGGCTGGGAGGATCCGCGCGCGGAGCTGGTGCGCCGGCTGCTCGAGTATCAGCAGATCCGCGAGATCGCGGTCTGGATGGGACGCTCGGCGGAGCGCCGGGCGGAGCAGTTCGCCCGCGGGTACCTGCCGCCGGCGCCGGAGCTGCCGCCGCCGCCGCTCACGCTCGACCTGCTGGAGATGCTCCAGGCCGTCGAGCGGGTCATTGCCGCGATCCCGTCGCCCGTGCTTCATCGGGTCGTCGCCCGTCCGCTCGACGTCGAGAGCGCCACCCGCCGGATCGAGCAGCTGCTCGAGGAGCGGGAGCACTTCGGCTGGCTCGACGCACTCGGCCCGCGGCCGACGATCGTCGACGTTCTGTCCACCCTGCTCGCACTGCTCGAGCTCGCGAAGCGGGGCACCCTCCGCCTCGTGCAACCGGCCGCCTTCGCGCCGATGGTGATCGCCCGTGACCCCGCTCGCCCAGCTGCTTGAAGCGGCGCTGTTCAGCGCCTGCCGCCCGCTCACCGTCGAGGAGCTCGGCACCCTCGACCAGGAGGCGACCCTCGCCGACGTCCGGGTCGCGCTCGAGCAGATCCGGGAGCACTTCGACTTCGAGCAGCATGGCGTCGAGCTGCTCGAGCTGGCCGGCGGGTATCAGATCCTCACCCGGCCCGTCCACGCCGCGGCGATCGAGCGGGCCCACTTCTCGGTGCGCACGCCGAAGCTCACCGCGGCCGCGCTCGAGACCCTGGCCGTGATCGCCTACCGGCAGCCGGTGGGACGGGCGGAGATCGAGGAGATCCGCGGCGTGTCGGCGGGCGGCGTGCTGCGCTCGCTCCAGGAGCGCGGCCTGATCGAGGTCGTGGGCCGGAGCGAGGCACTCGGCCGGCCGCTGCTGTACGGGACCGCCGCCATGTTCCTCGAGCTGTTGGGCCTGCGCGACCTGGCCGACCTGCCGCGCGCCGAGGAGCTGACCATCGCGCTCCAGCCGCACCGGGCAACGTCCGAGGGCAGCGACGACGCGGCCGCCTACGTCGAGGCCGAGTCGTGACCGAAATGCGGCTCCAGCGCGCGCTCGCGCGCGCGGGAGTCGCGTCGCGTCGGGCGGCCGAAACCCTGATCACCGACGGCAAGGTGAAGGTCGACGGCAAGCCGGCGACGCTCGGCATGAAGGTGGACCCGGCCAAGCAGCGCATCACCGTGAGCGGGCGGCCGGTCAAGCTGCAGGAGCGGCGCTGGCTCGCGTTCCACAAGCCGATGGGCGTGGTGACGACCGCGAGCGACGAGGAAGGCCGCCGCACCGTCCTCGACTACATCCCCGAGCACGCCGGCCTCACCTACGTGGGTCGGCTCGACGTGATGACCACCGGGCTCCTGCTGCTCACCACCGACGGCGAGGCGGTGCACCGGCTCACGCACCCGCGCTACCATATCCCGCGGCGGTACACCGCGCTCGTGCACGGCCGATCCGCCGCGGAGATCGGCCAGGCGGTGAAGGAGAAGGTCGTGATCGACGGACGCCCGGTCGTCCCCACGGAGGTGCGGGTGCGGCCCGGTAGCGAGGGCCGCAGCATCCTCGACGTCACGCTGGCGGAGGGGCGGAACCGGATCGTCCGCCGCTGGGCCGAGGCGATGGGCCTCAAGGTCGACCGGCTGGCGCGGCTGTCGTACGGGCCGGTCCGGCTCGGCGATCTGGCCTCGGGGCGCTATCGTCCGCTCACGCCGAAGGAGGAAGCGGCGCTGTACAAGGCGATCCGGATGGAGCCGGACGAGGGGTGACACTCCGCGAGTGCGCGGATCGTCAGGTCTGGAGCTCCGGGCGCATCATCCCGGGCGCAGCGCCGGACCGCGGTCCCGTGCACGGACGGTGGTCGCCATCGCGAATGGCAGCCAGGTCCCTCGCCGCGCTCGGATGACGGCCGACGGGCGCCCGTTCGAGGCCCGTTGACCGCCCGATCCCGACTATCTTTCCCCCATCCAACCCTCAGGAGCCAGCCAGCGTGAGCGCGCCGAAGCTGACCGACAAGCCGGCCGAGCTGCCCGTGCAGCGCATCCTCAAGGAGGTCTCCCGCCGGATCGTGGGGCAGGACGCCATGATCGAGCGGCTCCTCGTGGGCCTGTTGACCGGCGGCCATATCCTGCTCGAGGGCGTGCCCGGCCTGGCCAAGACGCTGGCGGTGCGCACGCTGGCGGAGATCATCCACGCGTCCTTCTCCCGCATCCAGTTCACGCCCGACCTCCTGCCGGCCGACGTGATCGGGACCATGGTGTACGACCAGAAGTCGCAGGACTTCCACGTCAAGAAAGGGCCGCTGTTCGCCCAGATCATCCTGGCCGACGAGATCAACCGCGCCCCGGCCAAGGTCCAGGCCGCGCTGCTCGAGGCGATGCAGGAGCACCAGGTCACCATCGGCGGCACCACCTATCGTCTGGAAGAGCCGTTCATGGTGCTGGCGACGCAGAATCCGATCGAGAGCGAAGGCACCTATCCGCTTCCCGAGGCCCAGCTCGATCGCTTCATGCTCAAGGTGCGGGTCGGCTATCCCACGCGCGACGAGGAGAAGGAAGTCCTGCTCCGGATGAGCGGTGGCCAGGAGATCGCCGTCGAGCGGCTGCTCGATCCGGCGTCGATCCTCGCGGCGCGGCTGTCCATCGCCGAGCTCTACATGGACCAGAAGGTCGTCGACTACATCGTGGACCTGGTCCGGGCCACGCGCGACCCCGGCGTGGTGGGGCTGGCCGAGCTCAAGCCGCTCATCGCGTTCGGCGGGTCGCCGCGGGCCTCGATCGCGCTGGCGCAGGCGTCGCGGGCGCACGCGTTC
>DASSYY010000159.1:0-2908 GCA_035703025.1 Gemmatimonadales bacterium
AGATCACCCCGCCCGAGCGCCACCATCACCTTGAGCAGCACCATCTGCGGGTTGGTCGGCGCCAGGGCGTGCGCCCGGTCCACGGCCGAATCGGCCCGGTCGTATTGCCGCAGGAAGATGTAGGCCGTCGCCAGTCGGCGCGCAGCGGTCGACGAGCGCGGATCGAGCTGCATGGCCCGCTGCAGCCGCGGGAGGATGCCGTCCCACTGCTGGAGCCGGGCCCCGTTGATGGCCACGGCGCTGAGCAGCTCCACGTCGTCGGGGGCGAGGCGCAGCCCGCGCTCGTACTCGGCCACCGCGCGGCCGTTGTCGATCGGGGTGACGCTGCTGAAGTAGTCGCCGGACGCGAGGTACACCAGCGGATCGTTGGGCCGGAGCGCCCGGGCCCGCTCGGCCGCCGCCCGCCCCGCCTCGGCCAGCGCCTGATCGGGCACGCCGTTCGAGTAGAGCGAGGTGCGGGCGCGCGAGAGCTGGGCCCACGCCTGCGCGAACATCGAATCGAGCAGGACCGCGCGCTCGTAGAGACCGATCGCCCGCCGCAGGTTCGCCTGGTCGGCCTTCATGTCCTGCGCTGCCTGTTCTCCCTGCAGGAAGGCATCCCACGCGGCCAGGTTGTCGGTCGGCTGCGCCGCCAGTCCGCGCCGGGCGCTGTCGGCGATGGCCACGCCGAGCGCGTCCGCCACCTTCTCCGCGATATCGGCCTGGACCTGGAAGACATCGGTGAGGCTGGCGTCGAACTGCTGGGCCCAGCGAGTGCGCGCCGCGCCTCCCGCGCGAGCATCCACCAGCTCGGGTGTCACCCGCACCCGGCTTCCTCCCGCCGCCTTCTCCCAGCGCACGGTGCCGGTGAGCAGGTAGTCGGCGCCCAGCTCGCGGGCGACGGCGGTGGGCCGGCCGCTCGAGCCCCGATACTCGAGCGAGCTCCCGCGCGCGATCACCTCGAGCCCTGCCACCTGGGCCAGCTTGGTGCGGATCTCGTCGGCCACGCCGTCGGCGAAGTAGGCGTCGGCGGAGTCGCCCAGGTTATCGAAGGGCAGCACCGCGACGACCCGCACATCGTGGTCGGGCCGCGCGGGCGGCGCCTGGGTCCGGCGCCAGGCGAAGAGCGCGAGGCCGGCGAGCAGCACGACGATCGCGATGAGCCGTGCTCGTGACCTGCCGGGCCGCGACACCGCCGGGGCCGCGTCGGGACCCGGAAGCGAGGCCGGGGATGGTGCCGGCTCGGTCGCTACCGACGCCGGCCCCGGCCCCGGCGCCACCAGCGCCTGAGCGAATTCCGTGACCGTCGCGAACCGGTCCTCAGGCGCTCGCGCCATGGCTTTCCGGATCGCCGCGTCCACCGAGGGCGGGACTGTGTCACGGAGGGCCCGAGCGCTCGGCGTCGGGTTCGCGAGCCGCTTCGCCACCACGGCCTCGAGCGTCCGTACCGCGAACGGCGGCTCGCCGGTCACCATCTCGAACAGCACCGCGGCCAGCGCGTACTGGTCGGTGCGCCCGTCCAGCTCGGCGTCATTGGCCTGCTCGGGACTCATATAGAAGGGCGAGCCGACCTGGGTGTCGGTCCGCGTGAGCCGGCGCCCGTCATCGGCGTCGAGCGCGCGGGCGATGCCGAAGTCGCCGACCAGGGTCGTGCCGTCGCGGGTGAGCAGGATGTTCTCGGGCTTCACGTCGCGGTGGACCACCCCCTGCTGGTGCGCGTACGCCAGCGCGCGGGCGGCCTCGGTCGCGATCCGGACCGCGTCATCGAGCGGCAGGCGGCGCTCGCGGTTGAGCCGGTCGTAGAGCGATTCGCCGTCCACGAACGGCATGGTGTACCAGAGCTGCTCGGCGCCCGCATCGCCGGCCATGCCGGAATCCAGGACGGTCAGGATGTGCGGATGCTGGAGGCGGGCGGCCAGGAGGATCTCGCGCTGGAACCGCTCGGGCCCGGAGCGCAACGCGAGGCCGGGGAGCAGAATCTTGAGGGCGACGGGCCGGTCGTGCCGGATGTCGCGCGCGAGGTAGACGACGCCCATGCCGCCGCGACCGAGCTCGCGCTCGATGGCATAGCGGCCCGCCAACGAGGCGCGGAGCCGCTCGGGAAGGTCGATCCGGGGGGAGGTCACGGCGAACCGTAAGTAAGCGGAGGGCGTGGACCCACGCCAGCCAGCGCGCCGACGAACGAGCCCCTGCCCGCTCGTCCTGTCGGCTACATGCGCGGGTTAGGCGGTGCCCGGCCGGGGGGCGACGGCTGCAATGGCCTCGATCGAGAACAACAGACCACGCGGGAGCTGGACCACCGGGGTCGAGCGCACCGGCGGGGCCACCGGGAAGTATTCCGCGTACAAGGCGTTGAGTTGATCGAACGCCTCCGGGACCGCCAGAAAGCACGTTGTCTTTACGACCTGATCCAGACTGCTGCCGGCGTCCTCCAGGATGGCGCGGAGGTTCTCAAAGGCCCGGCGCGCCTGAGGCTCGAACGTGGTGCCCGCCAGCGCTCCGGTGCTGGGGTCCAGGCCGGCCTGGCCCGCAATGAAGAGCAGCTCTCCCAGCCGAACCGCTTGGGAGTAGGGGCCACGCCGGGGTACCCTGGCGCTCTCAACGACCTCATGCAATGCCGTCACTGCGCCTCCAAGCTTAGTGGACGCCGATGCTCATAGCGCAGTAGCCCACCAGCAGGGTCCTGGCCAACGAGCGCGAAGCCGGTCTTCCTGAGCACCCCGACCGAGGGCTCGAGTGCTGCGTAGGTCGTGGCCGCGACCACCACTACCTCCGCAGCGGCGAACGCCCGGGTAACCAGGGCTCGGACTGCCTCCGTCGCGTAGCCTTGACGCTGGTATTCCGCTGCGATTGCGTACCCGATCTCGACAACGCCCTCGGCGGAGGGAGGACCAATATAGCCCGCGATCCCTAGCAGCTCACGCGGTTC
>DASSYY010000285.1:0-7777 GCA_035703025.1 Gemmatimonadales bacterium
AACCCGGCCGACACCCGGCCCGACGGGATGGGCCGGAGCCTGGTCCGCGTCATCCGGGTGTCGATGTCCCGGTCGAACCACATGTTGATGGCGTTCGCGCCGCCGGCCATCAGGTAGCCGCCTACCAGCACCCAGAAGATCTGGCTCCAGGTCGGAAGGCCGGCCGGAGTGATGAACATCGGCGCGATCGTGGTGACCAGCAGCAGCGAGATGATCCGGGGCTTGGTGAGCGTCACCAGGTCGGCGGCCAGCGAGGGCCGGCGGGTGCCGGGCGGCTCCAGCGCCTCGGGCGTCGCGGCGGGCGTCCGGCCCGAGCGGAACACCAGCACCACGAGCGCCGCCCACACCAGTGTGCCCACGAGCAGGTGCAGGGCGCGGAGGGCGGGCGGCAGCAGGTGGAGCACCATGGCGGCCGCAACGCCCACCTGGGCGACGGTGGCGGCGAGCACGACGGCTGCGGCCCGCCGGAGCGGCTGGCCCGGGGCATCGCTCCGGCGGCTCAGGCGGCCCACCAGGAACAGGGTCAGCCCCAGGAAGGCAAAGGCGAGCACCCGGTGGGCCCAGTGCAGGGCCGCCAGCGAGGAGGCCGGGGGCATGACCCCGCCGTCGCACAGCGGGAAGCCGAGGCAGAGCAGGCCGGCGTGGAAGTTGGCGACCTGGGCCCCGAACAGGATCACGACGAACCCGAAGGCCGCCGTGGCCAGGACCAGCCCGTGGGCGCCGTGGCGCGCCTCCAGCCTGGGCTCGGCGGAGCCGCCGGCCGCGCCCGCCCGGAGCGCGACCACCATCAGGGTGGCCAGCAGGACCATGGCGTTGGCGAGGTGGGTGATGATCACCCACGGCGGCAGTACCAGCTTGACGGTGACCGCGCCGAGCAGCACCTGGACGACCAGGAGCACCGCGGCCGCCAGGGCGGGGTTCCGGAGGGCGGGCTCGTGCCGGTGCCGTCGCCAGGCCACGAGCGCCACGGCGAACACCAGCAGGCTCACCAGGGCAGCCACCCAGCGGTGGCCGATCTCGATCAGGGTGGGGAGGTCGAGCGGGGGGAACCACTGACCGTCGCAGCGGGGCCAGTGGTCCCCGCAGCCCATGCCGGAGCCGGTGATTCGGACGACCCCGCCCAGCACGATGAGGCCCAGCGCCGAGGCGCTGCCGGTCCAGGCAAGCCGGCGCAGCAGGCGCGCCCGGTCGGGGGTCGATTCCGTCATATCGCGGGGAAAGAACGTGTCTGGCAGAGCCTTGTCAAGGCTATATTTACGCCATGTCCGTCCAACGTGACGCGTGGGGGGAACGGCTGCCCCGGCATCTCGGTCTCGGCAGCGCCGTCGCGGTGCTGGTGGGGTCGACCATCGGCAGCGGCATCTTCCGCGTGCCGGCCGGGGTCGCGGAGCGGCTGCAGGAGCCGGGTCCGGTCCTGCTGGCCTGGGTCGTGGGCGGGCTGGTGGCGCTGTTCGGCGCCCTCACCTACGCCGAGCTCGCGGCGGCGCTGCCGAGGTCGGGCGGGGTGTTCGCCTACATCCTGGAGGGATTCGGCCCTCTGCCCGCCTTTCTCTTCGGGTGGTCCGAGCTCACCGTCATCCGTGCCTCCGCCCTTGGCGCCATCGCGACCATCTTCGCCGAGTACCTGGGCTACTTCATCCACCTGGATCCCGTCCAGGTGCGCTGGGTGGCCGCGGTGGCCATCCTCGCCATGGGTGCGCTCAACTACGTGGGTGTGAGCAGTGCGGCGACCGTGATGAACCTGACCACGATCGCCAAGTTCGGCGCGCTGGCCGCCCTGGCCCTGCTGGCGTTCACGGCCGACCGGTCCGGCGCGTCCCACTTCACGCCGGCCTGGCGGGGCGGGCTCGACCTGTCGCTCATGGGGACCGCGCTGATCGCGATCATGTGGACCTACGACGGCTGGGCCGACCTGTCGTTCATGGGCGGCGAGGTGAAGAACCCCGGGCGGACCCTGCCGCTGGCGCTCATTCTCGGCACGGCGGCGATCGTGCTGGTGTACCTGCTGCTCAACGTCGCCTACATCTACCTGGTGCCGCTCCCCGAGATGGCCGGCGCCAAGCTCATCGCCGCCACGGCGGCGGACCGGATCCCGATGTTCGCCGGCGCGGGGGGCGCCGTCGTGTCGGGCATCGTGATGCTGTCCTGCTTCGGGGCGCTCACGGGCTCGATGATGACGGGCCCCCGGATCTTCTTCGCGATGGCCGACCGCGGCCTCTTCTTCCGCGTCATCGCGCGGGTCTCGCCCCGGTTCCAGAGTCCCTCGGTCGCGATCTGGCTCGCCACGACCCTGGGCGTGCTCTACGTGCTGTTCAATGATTTCCAGCAGCTGGCGGACAAGTTCATCCTCGGCATCTGGCCGTTCTACGCGCTGGCGGTGGCCGCGGTCTTCGTGCTCCGCCGCACCCGGCCCGACATGCCGCGACCCTATCGCACCTGGGGCTATCCGGTGGTGCCGGTCCTCTTCCTGCTGGCTTCGGTGGCGATGGTGGTGAACGCGCTCTGGACCGATCCGGTCAACACGGGGATCACCTTCGGGATCATCCTGGCGGGCATTCCGGTGTACTACGCCTGGCGGGCCTGGAACGGTCGGGGTGAGGTCGTGGCGGCGGTCGACTAGCGCGACACCGGCTGTATCTCGGGCAGACACTACGGCGCGGTTACCACAGAGGCACAGAGCGCACGGAGGGTTACAGGGGCAAACAGACACAGTCCATCAGTGGGTCTTCGTGCCCTCTGTGCCTCTGTGGTTAAGAAGTCGGCTGAAGGTTGGCAGTCCACCCCCCCCCGGCGTTCCTAGCTCAACGCCTGCACCTCGATCGCCAGGTCCGCCGCCCGCACGCTGTGGGTCAGCGCGCCGATCGACACGAAGTCCGCCCCTGCCTCCGCATACGCCCACACGTTGTGGAGCGTGATCCCGCCCGTCGCTTCGATCTCGATGGCCGGCCGCATCGCCCTCGCGCGCGCGCCCCAGCCCCGCACCGTCTCCGGCGTCTGGTTGTCGACCAGCAGCCGGGTCGCGCCGGCGGCGCAGGCCTGCTCCAGCTGCTCCTGGGACTCGACCTCGACGTAGAGCGCCGTCACCCCGCGCCGGCGGGCCTCGTCGAGCGCATCACCCAGGGTGCGGCCGCTCCGGAGTGCGGCCTGCCAGTGGTTGTCCTTGACCATGATCTCGTGGCCCAGGTCCGCCCGGTGCCGGGCACCTCCGCCGGCGAGCACCGCGGCGATGTCGAGCGCGCGGAGGCCCGGTGCGGTCTTCCGCGTGTGGAGGATGCGGCACCCAGTGCCCTCGACGGCGTCGACGTAGGCCCGGGTGGCGGTCGCGATTCCGGACGCGCGCTGCAGCAGGTTCAGCATCGGCCGCTCGGCTCGCAGGATCCGCGCGAGCGCGCCGTGCAGCGTCCCGACCACGGTACCGGCGGGCGCCGCGTGGCCGTCGGCCGCGCGCCAGTCGACCCGGCACTCGCAGGCCCGTGCGACCGCGTCCGCGAAGGCCGCGCCGGCCAGCACGCCGCCGCTCCGGTACTCGATGATGCCGTGTGCCTGGAGACCCTGCGGAACCGTGACGGCCGTGGTGACGTCGGTCGGGCCGTCCTCGTCGAGCGCCGCGGCGGCGATCCGCGCCGCGTCGTCGCTCACTTGCCGAGCGCGACCATGCGGTCGATCGCCCCGCGGGCGCGCGCCGCGATCTCGGGCGGGACGGTGATGTGGTAGCGATCGTGGACCAGCGAGTCGCGGATGTTGGCGAGGGTGATCGTCTTCATGAACGCGCACTCGGCCTCGGGGTCGGCCGCGATGAACTCCTTCTCCGGCGCCATCTGCCGCATCCGGTGCATGATGCCGGTCTCGGTCGCCACGATGAACCGCTTGACCGGCCGCTCGGTCACCGCGCGGATCATCCCCTCCGTCGAGGCGATGTGGAGCCCCTCCGGCCGGATGTCGCCCCGGCCCATCTCGTAGATCAGCTGGCCCGCGCAGCCGCACTCGGGGTGCACCAGCACCTCGGCGTCCGGGTAGCGCTCGCGCGCCGCGTTGAGCGTCTCGGCGCGAATCCCCTTGTGCACGTGGCACTCGCCCAGCCACACCTCGACCCGGCGGTGGGGCCGCATCCGGCGGACGTGGGCGCCGAGGAAGAAATCGGGGAGGAAGAGGATGCCCTTGTCCTCCGGGATCGCGTCGATCACGTCGAGCACGTTCCCGCTGGTGCAGCAGTAGTCGAGCTCGGCCTTCACCTCGGCGGTGGTGTTGACGTAGCCCACCGAGATGTAGTCCGGGAACTGGGCCTTCCACCGGCGCACGTCCTCGGCGGTCACCGTAGCGGCGAGTGAGCAGCCGGCCCTGAGGTCGGGCAGGAGCACCCGCTTGGCCGGCGACAGGATCGCGGCGGTCTCGGCCATGAAGTGGACTCCGGCGAACACGATCACCTCGGCCGGCGTCTTCGCCGCCTGGCGCGAGAGGCCGAGCGAGTCGCCCACGAAGTCGGCAACGTCCTGGACCTCGGGCCGCTGGTAGTTGTGCGCGATCACGACCGCGTTCCGCCGCCGGGCCAGCGACCGGATCTCGGCCTGGAGCGCGGCGACCTCGGCGGGGCTCTGGTCGAGCTGCTCGATGACGGGGAGCGCCTGGAGCGAGCGGGACGTGGGCGAAGCGGTCATACGGTCTCCCGCTTGAGAGCGGCGGGCGGATAGTCGAGCCGGCGGTGCCCGCCGCGGCTCTCGCGCCGGCGGCGTGCGGCCTGGGTGATGAGGCGGGCGACGAGGAGCTGGTTCTCGGTGCGCCAGGCCGTGGCCGGCGTCTCCCGCGTCAGCCCGTCGAGCGCCTGCTCGGCGTGGAGCAGGGAGGACTCGCTGCGCTGGACGCCGACGTACGCGGTCATGATCTCCCGCATCTGGCGCCGGATCTCGCCGCACGCCTCGTCGGCGCCGGTGTCCCCCTGGCCGGCGTCGGGTCCGGGGACCTCGGTCCCGACCGCGGCGAGCGGCGGCGCGGCCGCGACCGAGCGTCCCGCCCGGTCGGCGAAGACGAGGCCCTCGAGCAGGGAGTTGGAGGCGAGTCGGTTGGCCCCGTGGACCCCGGTGGAGGCCACCTCGCCCACGGCCCAGAGACCCGGCACGCTGGCCCGGCCCTCGAGGTCGGTCTGGATCCCGCCCATGGCGTAGTGCAGCGCCGGGGCCACCGGGAGGAGATCTCGCCCGGCGTCGAGCCCGTAGCGCGCCAGGATTGCGGTGATGCCCGGGAACCGGATCGGGAAGTCCGCGATGGCCCTGGCGTCGAGCCAGGCGCCGCCCGCGGCCACCGCCGCCGCCACCGCCCGGGCCACGATGTCCCGCGGCGCCAGCTCGCCGCGGGGATCGGCATCGAGCGCGAAGCGCCGGCCCTCGCGATCGACCAGCAGCGCTCCGGCGCCCCGGACCGCCTCGGAGATGAGCGGCGCGGGATTCACCCCGGGCAGCGTCAGCGCGGTCGGGTGGAACTGCAGGAACTCGATGTCGCGGAGCGTGGCCCCGATCCGGTGCGCCAGCGCCCAGCCGTCCGCGGTGGCGACCCTCGGGTTCGTGGTGACCGCGTAGAGCTGGCCGACGCCGCCGGTCGCCAGCACCACGGCGCTCGCATGGAGCGGCGACCGGACCCCGCCGTGCGGCAAGGTCATGACGCCGGCGATCCGGTCCTCACTCACCAGCAGGCCCGTGACCTCGGTGTGCTCGAGCAGGTCGATCAGCGGGTGCTGGCGAACCACCTGCGCCAGGCAGCCGATGAGCGCGGCCCCGGTGCGGTCGCCGCCGGCGTGGATGATCCGGGGACGGGTGTGCGCCGCCTCGAGCCCGAAGCGGAGCCGTCCCTCGGGCCCGCGGTCGAACCGGGCGCCCAGGGCCAGGAGCTCGTAAATCCTGTCCGGGCCTTCACTTGTAAGGATTCTGACGGCTTCGGGATCGGCCAGGCCGTCGCTGGCGGCGAGGGTGTCGGCGGCGTGCTGGCTGGGGCTGTCGCCTGGGCCGAGGGCGACCGCGATGCCCCCCTGCGCCCAGGCGCTGGCGCTGTCGGCGAGCGTTTCCTTGGTCACTACGATCGCCGCCTGACCCTCGGAAGCAAGCCGCCAGGCCGTCCAGAGGCCGGCGATGCCCGTTCCGACGATCACGGGACGATTGGTCATGGTCGGAATATAGCGGAGAAGAGCGGCTGCTACGTCCTGACCCGGGCGAGGAGCACGAGCCCCGCCACGAGAAACACCATGTTCGGCAGCCATGCGGCCAGGGTGGGATCGATCAGCCCGCCGGCCCCCACCGCCTTCATGATCTGGGTGATGAGCAGGAAGATCACCGTGGTGCCGAGGCTGATCGCCACGCCGATGGCGGCGCCGGCGCGCGGGGCCTGCACCGCCAGGGGGGCGCCGAACAGCGCGATGATGAGGCAGGTGGCCGGCAATGCGAGCTTGAGCGATTGCTCGACGATCAGCTTGTTGGCGTCGTTGCCGGACCGCTTGAGGCCGTCGATGTATCGGCCCAGCTCAGCATAGCGCATCTCGTCCGGGGCCTTGGGCTCGGCCAGCAAGTCGGCCGGCGACTGGGTCAGCGCCCGCAGCCGCATCGTTCGGAACGCGAAGGTGGCCTGCCTGCTCGGGCCGACGACCACCCGGCTGGTCCCGCCGCTCAGCTGCCAATGCCGGGTCGAGTCGTTCCAGGTGGCGCTGTCGGCCGTGATGATGAGACCGGGATACTGCGCCCCGTTGCCCTGCCGCTCGAGCAGCAGCTGCTTGAGCTGCCGGGTGCCCACGTCGAGCGACCGCACGGTGTAGACCCAGCCCGCGTCCGCGCGGTAGACGAAGTTGTACCGCGACCGCGTCGAGCGGGTCACCTTGCTCTTCTGGATCTCGGCCTGGCGGGCAGTCGCGCCCGGCGCCATCTCTCCGACCACGAACGCCAGGCCGGTGGCGAGCACCGCGGCCACGAAGATGGGGCTCACCAGCCGGTGGAAGCTCATCCCGCCGGCCTTGGCCGCCGTGAGCTCCGAATGCCGCCCCATGGCCCCCACGGTGAACACGGTGGCGAACAGCACCGCCGCCGGCATGACCAGGAAGGCGTTCTCGGGGATCGAGTACACGTAGCTCACGACGATCTCGCGCATCGTGAGGCCGCGGTCGAGCAGCCGGTTGAGCGTGTCGGTCAGGTTGATGAGAATCGAGACCAGCGGAAAGCCCAGCGCGGTGAGGACGAAGATCCGCAGCCAGCTTCCGAAGACGTACCGGTCGAGCGTGCGCATGCCGATCAATTCGGCTCTCCCGCCAGCGCCGCCGGTGCTCTGCGCAGCCGGCGGAAGAGGTGTCGGATGGCGTCCAGCACCTCCTGGAAGTCGCCGCCCCGGGTCGAGCCCGATTCCCGGCTCACCCGGACCAGCCCGATCAGGCCGAAGACCGTCAGGACTATGTTCGGCGTCCACATCGCCGCCCACGGGGACACGAAGCCGCGGTCGGCCAGGCTCTCCCCGGCGGTGAGGCCCACGTAGTGCACCGAGAAGATCAGGAGTCCGCCGCCGATGACCAGACCGATGCCGCCGCGGGGAAACCGGAGCGCCATGACGATGCCGATGATCACGAACGAGATGCAGGCCATGCTGATCGCCCACTTCTTGTGGACCTCGACCAGGAACCGGTCCGCCCGGTGGTCGGCATCATTGGCGCGATCGGCCGCGGTGGCCACCTGGGCCCAGTTCGAGAGCTGGAGGGACCCCGCGGCCGGCTTGGGGTAGCGGAGCGCCGGGGGGGCCTTGGCGGGGCCGGCCG
>DASSYY010000299.1:0-3555 GCA_035703025.1 Gemmatimonadales bacterium
AGGCACAGAGGGTACGGCGAACCGTCCTTGGTCTCCTCGGCGTCCTCCGTGGTGTCTCTGTGGTGAGCAGCCCCGGGGCCAACGTGAGCGCCGTTCCGCTCGCCGAGATCGTCGCCTATCTGGACGAGTACCTGCGGATCCGGAGCGTGCCGGACGAGCGGAATGCGGTGAACGGCCTTCAGGTCGAGAACCGCGGCCTGGTAGGCGGCATCGTGGCGGCGGTGGATGCCTCGCAGGCAACCATCGATGGCGTCATCGCCGATCTCGATGACGGGGACGGACCGCCCCCGCTCGTGCTGGTGCACCACGGGCTCTTCTGGGACGGCAACGTCCCTCTCACCGGCCGACGGTACCGTCGCATCGCCTCGCTCCTCGAGCACGACATCCCGCTCTACTCGGCGCACATCCCACTCGATCTGCACCCGACGGTGGGCAACAACATCGTCCTTGCCGAGCGGCTGGGCCTGACGGTCGAGGGGTGGTTCGGCGACTACAAGGGCGCCCCGATCGGCGTGTGGGGCCACGTGCCGGCGCGCCTCACACCGCGTGACGCGCTGCTGGCCGAAGTGAATCACGCGCTGGGTACGGTCGACCCGGGCGCCCGGCTGATCGCCGGCGGTCCCGAGCGGGTGGCGCGCGTCGGCATCATCACCGGTGGCGCCGGCAGCATGATCGGCGCGGCGCACGCCGCGGGGCTCGACACCTACATCACCGGCGAAGGGGCGCACTACACCTACTTCGACGCGATCGAGTGGGGTCTCAACGTCCTCTTCGCCGGCCACTACGCCACCGAGACGCTGGGGGTGCAGGCACTGGCTTCGCATCTCGCCGAGCGGTTCGAGCTCGAGTGGGAATTCCACGACCATCCCACAGGCCTGTGACCGCGCCCCCCGCCCTGGCCCTGCGAGGCATCCGGAAACAGTTCGGCCCCGTGCAGGCCCTGCGCGGGGCCGATTTCACGCTGATGCCGGGTGAGCTCCACGCGCTGCTCGGTGAAAACGGGGCCGGCAAGACGACGCTGATGCATATGGCGTACGGACTGGCGCGTCCCGACGCCGGCACCGTTACGATCGACGGCGTGATGGTGTCGGTGCCGTCGCCGCGGGCGGCTCGGCGACTCGGCGTGGGGATGGTGCACCAGCACTTCACATCGGTCCCGGCGCTGAGCGTAGCCGAGAACGTGGCGCTGGCAGCCGGGTGGCCGGTTCGCCCCGGGGCGCTGCGAGAGCGGGTGCGGGCGCTGGCGGAACAGATCGGACTTCCGCTGGAGCCGGACACACCCGCCGGCCGCCTCTCGGTCGGGCTCAAGCAGCGGCTCGAGATCGTGAAGGCGCTCGCGACGGACGTCCGCGTGCTGCTGCTCGACGAGCCGACCGCCGTGCTGGCCCCGGGCGAGGCGGAGGACATGCTGCGGGTCGTCCGGGCGTTCACCGCTCGGGGCGGATCGGCGGTGCTGATCACCCACAAGCTCGACGAGGCGCTGGCGGTGGCGGATCGCGTGACCGTCCTGCGGCAAGGGGTGGTGGTGCACGAGGGTGCCGTGGCCGACGAGACGCAGGAGTCCCTCGCCGCGGCGATGATCGGACGGGGAACTGCGGGGGGAGCGGCGCTCGGGGACGAGGCTCGGCCGGTTCGCGGAGGTGATGACTCGAGCGCTGCCGGCGAACAGCCGGCGACACCGTCTCGCGTGCTCGTGCGCCTCGAGGAGCTCGAAGTGCCGCGCGACACCGGATACGGCATCGCGGTGCGGCGCGCGTCGCTCGCGATCCGCGGGGGCGAGATCGTCGGGATCGTCGCGGTCGAAGGCAACGGTCAGCGCGAGCTCCTTCGCGCGGTGGCGGGCCGCCTGCACCCGCTCCGCGGCCGGCGGGAAGTGGCGGGCCCGGTGGGGTTCATTCCAGAAGACCGGACGACGGAAGGGCTGATCCCATCGCTCAGTCTCACCGAGAACCTGGTCCTTGGCAGCCGGCCGGACGACCCGTGGATTCGGCGCGGCCGGGTGGACTGGCGGGTGGCGCGGGCGTGCACCGCCGCGCTTCTCGCGGAGTACGAGGTCGTGGCGCCGGGGCCCGACGTGCCGGCCGCGGCGCTCAGCGGCGGCAACCAGCAGAAGGTGGTCGTGGCCCGCGAGCTGGCCCGTCAGCCGCGGGTCGTGGTAGCCGAGAACCCGACGCGCGGGCTCGACCTCCGTGCCGCGGCGGCCATTCAGCGCCGGCTCCGCGACGCGGCGGCGGGGGGCGCCGCCGTGCTCGTCTACTCGAGCGATCTCGACGAGGTGCTCGCGCTGGCGGACCGGATCCTGGTGGCCGCGCGCGGCACGCTGATCGAGCCCGCCCCAGGCGCCACCCGCGCGCAGGTGGGCGAGCTGATGGTGACCGGTGGCCTTTAGGACGCCGGCCCTCGCGGTGCTGCTCGGGCTGCTCGGACTCGCGGTCGGGCTGCAGGTCGCCGGCTACGACGCGGCGGCCGCGCTCGCCGCGCTCTGGCAGGGCGCGGCCGGCTCATGGTACGCGCTCACCTCGGCCACGCTGGTCCGGGCGGTCCCCCTCATCATCATCGGCCTCGGCATCGCGCTCGCCTTTCGCGGCGGCACGCTCAACATCGGAGCGGAGGGCCAGTTCTATGCCGGCGCCATCGCCGCGACCTGGGTCGGGCTGCACGTCAGCGGGCGGCCGCCGGCGGTGGCGGTCACCTCGGTGCTGTTGGCCGCGACGCTCGGCGGGATGGCGTGGGTGGTGGTCCCGGTCTGGCTCAGGCTCCGCTTCGGCGTCCTCGAGGTGATCAGCACGCTGCTGCTCAACTTCGTCGCCGAGTCGCTGGTGAGCCTGATGGTACAGGGCCCGCTGCAGGAGTCGCAGCGGATCTACCCGCAGAGCGACCCGATCGCGACGGTGGCGCGGTTGCCGCTCCTGCCGGGGACGCGGCTCCACGCCGGTCTGGGACTGGCGCTCGTGGGGGCGGCGGCGCTCTGGTATGTCTTCGCACGCACGCTCTGGGGCTTCCGCCTTCGGGCCGTCGGCGCGGGGCCGCGCGCCGCGGAGATCAGCGGACGGATCGACGCGCGGCGGATGGCGGCCGTGGCGCTGCTGGCCTCGGGTGCGCTCGCCGGGCTCGCGGGCGGGGTCGAAGTGAGCGGCGTGTCCTATGCGCTGTTCCAGAATCTCTCGCCGGGCTACGGGTTCACCGCCATCGCCGTGGCGCTGCTGGCGAGGCTTCATCCCGCCGGAGTGGTCGCCACCGGTATCCTGTTCGGCGCGCTCGAAGCGGGCGCCGGCGCGATGCAGCGCGACGCGGGCGTGCCCGCAGTGGCGGTCTACGTGGTCGAGGCGGTGGTGATCGTGGTCGTGCTCCTCGCCGAGGCCTCGGCGCGGCGGGCCGTGGCCGCGCGGGTGGCGGTGTGACGGGCGCTGACGTGCTGCTGGGCGGTTTTCTCGCGGCGGCGGTGCGCGTCGCCACGCCGCTTCTGCTCGCCGCCACCGGCGAGACCATCACCGAGCGATCCGGCGTCATCAACCTGGGCCTCGAGGGGATGATGCTGGCCGGCGCCCTGGCCGC
>DASSYY010000338.1:0-6815 GCA_035703025.1 Gemmatimonadales bacterium
AGTACCCAGCCAAAGGCCGGTCTCATCGATCGCCTCTCTCCCTGCCGAAGGTGCGGCCTCGCGACAGCCGGCCCTGCAACCTCACCGGGATACCCGAAACGGCTCCGCCCGGGCAAGGTATGCCTCGAACTCCTGATCCAACTCGGCCCGGCGCTCGCGCCACAATGCCCGCATGGCGCGCTCGTCGGGGACCCTCCCGTACCCCGGTGAGATCAGCGCCGCGGCCCGCTCCAGCGCCAGGAGGACGACGGCCGCGACCGGATACGAGAGTTGCCCCGCGCCCTGCACCCGCCGGATCGCCTCCTCGAAGACCGCGTCCCCGATATGCACCGTGGCGGGCCCGAAGAAGCGGTAGCCGCGCCGAGACAACTGGTCGACGACATTGAGCTCCATCCACGGGCGGGCGCGGAGGTTCGCCCGAGTCCCCGGCGAAGCGATGTCCAGGAAGAAGAGGTGCTGGTCATCCCAGACACGGATGGTTCCTTTGGGCGACACATTCGGCGTGCCGTCCGCCGACACGGTACCGGCAAAGCAGAGGTGGGCCGCCTGAATGACGGCCCGCATGTCCGCGGTCAGCGTCACGCTCATCGAGGCCTCTGGTGCTGCTGTCGGAGCCACGCGAGCACGTGCTCCGCGTCGGCATTTGGGGGGAACACGGGATAGAGGCAGGCCTCGATGCGCCCCGAATGAATCAGCAGGGTCAGGCGCTTGAGGAGCCGCATCCCCCCGGCCTCGAAGGTCGGCAAGGCCAGCGCCTCGGTCAGCCGGAACTCGGCGTCGCTCAGCACTTCGTACGGAAGATGGAGCCGCCGCGCCATCTCCTGTTGATATGCCGTCGCCTGCGTGCTGAGACCGAACACCCGGGCCCCGAGGGCGTGCAACTCGGCGTAGTGGTCCCGATAGCTGCATGCCTGAGGCGTGCAGCCGCGGGCCCCCGGAATGGCATCCCACGCCGGCGGCCCGGCCTCGTCGGGCCGCCCGGTGCGGGGGTAGCAGTACAGTACCGTCCACCCGTCCCCGAGTGCGTCGAGGTGAACCTGCCGGTCCGCTGTCGAGGGGAGACTCAGCGCCGGCAGCCGGCGGCCCACGAGGTGACGCGCCGCGCCGTCATCCACCGGCACGGGGAGGTCGGACGGCAACGTGTAGAGATCCTCTCGGGCCATGGACCCACTCCTCGTCGGGGCACTGGCTCGGCAGTATTACGCCCGCCGATCCACCTCGGCCACCCGCCGCGCCGCTTCCGCCCAGTCGACGACCGGGGCAACCTCTCGGTCCGAGAGCGCCAGCGACGCCCGCGCGCGCTCCACCACCACTCCACCGTCCGGCAGCGCGAGCCCGAACTCGAGCTCCGCCTGACGGCAGAGACGCTCCTCGCGCGGGCGCTGCGCCAGCGGCAGCGTTCCGCAGCGGCGCGCGACCCGCGCGTGCGTGGCCTCGTGGACGATCGACGCCGCGATCTCGGCGAGGGCATGGCGCGGATTGACGGTGAACGTGAGCTCGACCAGGCACTCGCGCCGGTCGGGAAAGAAGGCGCCCCGGCACGCGAAGCGCTCGACCACGAACCCGGCGAGGTCCTGCCGCAGCCGCCGATAGCGCCGCGGTGCGTAGGCGGCGATCAGGTCGAGCGCCGCGGTCAGCCGCGCGACCACGTCCTCGGTCCGGATGTCGGGGCGGGTATTGTCGATCCGTACGGGCAGGCCGTGGAGGACGCAGCGCGTCACGGTGCCGGCTCCGATTGGACGGCCAGGGCCCGGAGCCATGCATCCGCCTCTTCCCTGCTCCGGAACACGTACGTGGTCCACTCCGGCACATCGGCGATCGCCTCCCACATCCGGGCGATCCCGAAGTCGTGGTCGCGCGGCGCGACGATGGCCACTGCCGCATTCGGCATCATCTGGGCCAAGCGGCGATCGACGATGGCCGCCGCCCGCAGGTCGCCGATGGTGACGTCGACGGCCGTCACGTCCTCCAGCAACACGAGCGCGAACTTCACCGTGCGGAGCGGCACCTCGTCGGCCGCCAGCGCCTCCTTGGCCTCGAGAATCTCCTGGCCGGTCAGCACGCCGGACCCGCTGAAGACGAGGCCCCGTCCGTCCTCGACGAACTCGATGGTTCCCGGCACCCGTTCTCCTTGTCGTCGGATGACTACACCTAGCGCTTCACGAAGGCGGGGATGTCTGAGTCATCTCGTCCTCGACTTCCTGCACAGTCGGTGAATGGCTCAAGATAGCAAGGGCCCGGGTCTCTGCAGGAGGCCAGCCTCCTCCCGGGACGCGTTAGATTGCGGGCATGAGCGCTCCCGTCCCTCCCGAGGTCTGGCTCCGTGGGCCGTTGCCCGGCATCGCCCCCGTGCTGATGCCCGCCGCGCATACCCTGGTGCAGGCACGCGAGGATATCGCGATCGCTGCCGCCGGCGCGGAGCCCACCGAGCTCTGGGACCGCCCCGGCGGCGCGGCCTCCGCGGGGTTTCACTTGCGTCACCTCGCCGGCAGCCTGGAGCGGCTCCTGACCTACGCGCGCGGGGAGAAGCTCTCCCCGTCGCAGCTCGCCGCTCTGGGGCGCGAGGGCGAGCCGGGCGCCCCAGCCGCTGAGCTGATCGCCGCGGTCCAGACGGCCATCGACCGGGCCCTGGTCCAGCTCGAGCAGACGCCGGCCGCCACCTATGGCGAGATTCGCCCCGTCGGCCGCGCCGGTCTCCCCGCCACCGTGCTCGGCCTGATCGTCCACGCGGCCGAGCATACCTCGCGGCATACCGGCCAGTTCATCACCACGCTCAAGATCGCCCGCGGGCTCCGCGCCACGGCGGTGCCCTGATCACGGGAGCTTTGCCATGCCAACCGACGCCCTTGCCCACTACCTGCAGGACCATCTCGCCGGCTCCGTCGCCGCCCTCCAGCTGATGGAAACCCTGGCCGATCTCGAGCGCGGCCGCCCGCTCGAGCGGAAGCTGCGCGCGCTCCACGCCGAGGTCACCGAGGAGCAGCAGACCCTGCGCGAGATCCTCGACCGGATCCAGGGCGACGAAAGCCGGCTCAAGCAGGTGGCCGCCTGGCTCACGGAGAAGATGCATGCGGCGCGGCTCGCGCTGGCGGAGCGGGCGCACCCGGCGCTCGCGCGGCTGGACGGGCTCGAATCGTTGGCGCTCGGGCTCCAGGGCAAGCTCGCGCTCTACCGCGCGCTCGAGGATGCCGTGCCGGACGAGCCGAGGCTCGGCGGCTATCCGTTCGCGGCGCTGCAGGCGCGGACGGTGCTGCAGCACGGGATGGTCGAGCGCGAGCGCATGGACGCCGCCCGCGAGGCGTTCGGCACGGCGGCGACGGCGGCGGCCGAATGATCGTGCGACTGTGGCACGGGTACACCCGGCCGGCCGACGCGGATGCGTACGAGCGGCTCCTTCAGGAGGAGATCTTCCGTGGCATCGCTTCGCGGGCGATCGCGGGATATCACGGCATCGAGCTCTTCCGCCGGCCGGTTGGAGAGACGGTCGAGTTCGTGACGCTGATGCGGTTCGACTCGCTCGACGCGGTGCGCGCGTTCGCCGGCCAGGACTACGAGGCGGCGGTGGTGCCGCCCGCGGCCCGAGCGCTCCTGGTGCGGTACGACGCGCGATCGGTGCACTACGAGGTGCGCGAGACGGGTGCCGCGCACGCGCCCGGCCAGGGGTCGGGCCGATGACGCTCGCCCCCATTCGCGCCTCGATGGTCACGGTCCTGGCCGCCGTAGCGCTGGCGGGCACGACGGCCGGCTCGGCCCAGCAGGTCGTCTCCGATACCAGCCGCCGCCCCGCCGCGGGCGACACCGTCCGGCCGGCTGCCCCCGATGCGGCACCCGCCGACCGGGTTCCGCCGGCGGACGGCCCGGGGTCGACTGGCGCCGCTCCCGCGCCTCCGCCGGTCAACGTCGGCGTCGCGGCCCCGACCGACCCCACGCTTAGCCGCGCCTGCGTCGGCATGCCGGCGGGCAGCGAGGCGCCGGGACTGCTCGCCGTCATCTTCCGGACCGGCACGAGCGACAAGGACCGCGCCGCCGCAGCCAAGGCGGTTGGCGGCAAGCTCGCGGGGACGAGCAGCTATGGGGAGGACTACGTGGAGCTGGACCCGGGCGCGGGGCCGCTCACGGTGGTGGCCGATCGGCTGATCCGCCAGGACCCGGTCATGCAGGTGTCCCCGGCGCCGTGCCCGGCGGAGGTCCCCGGCGCGGCCGAAGCTGGAGCGGACTCCACGGCCGCTCGGTCGCGCTAGCTGCGGTCGGGCCGGCGCTGACCGCCGGACGGCCGCCGCCTCGGTGTGTGCTCCTCGCCGAGCACGCGACGAAGCAGCCGGAGGCGCCGCTCGCCCGAGTGCTCCCCTGGCCGGGGCTCGCGCGGTGAGTCGCCTCCGCCGGAGCCAGATCCTTCGCCGGCCCCCGGCGAGTGCTTGGTAGGATCGAAGACGAGGCCCATCACACCACCCGGCTGAAGTAGCGTCGAGCATATCGCAAGTGCGAACGCTCAGCCGTGATCGGGCACACCCTCCGCGCTGTCGGTGATTCGCGGCGCGCGCCGGCGCTCGAGCGCCTCCTTGATCCTGCCCAGCAGCTCGTCCCGCGTGAACGGCTTGGCCAGAAACCGCACCTGCAGGTTGTCCAACCCGTGGGCGGCCAGCACCTCGGCCGGATGCGCCGACATGTAGAGCAGTTGCAGCGACGGCCAGTGCGCGAGGATCTCTCGGCCAAGCGACACGCCGTCCACGACCGGCATGACGACGTCCAGCATGATGAGGTGGATGTAGCGGTGCGCCATGTCGAGCACGCTCATCGCCTCGTCGGCGCTGGCGGCCTCGAACACGCGGTAACCCTCTTCGCTCAGGATGCGGTAGGCGACGCGGCGGGTAATGCGCTCATCGTCCACGACGAGAATCGTGGTGCCGGGCCCTGGAAACGGTACGGCCACAAGCGGCTCCTTCAGCTGAGTCGACAGTATGGGCCGTTGACGCGCAAAGGCCACGACTCCCGCAAGTTAGGGTGGGAGCGCGCGCCAGCGTGTGACGGAGATCACCATCGGTTGTGGCCCGGGAGAATCCCATGAATGATGGGCCGCCTGAGAGCTCGCTTGCCGGTCGCCTCGGCCGCGCTTGCCTTGGCGGAGCGCTGATCGGCATCGCCGGCTGGCTCACGCTGCGAAATCTGGGGCTTACAGCGCTCAGTGGATGGATCTTCTGGGTTCCGGTCACGCTCTGGCTCAGCACCATGGGCCTGCTCTGCCTGTGGTCCGCCGTGTCGGGTGAGGTCCCGGCCAGCCGCACCAGTATCCAGGCGAGTTGGCGGGCGGGGTGGATCGCCGGGGGGATCGGGCTCGGTATCGGCTTCGTCGGCCCGCTCGTTCTCTGGCCGAAGTCGAACCTGGGGCCCCTCCTGGGTCTCCTGCTCACTGGTCCATTGGGCTTCGTACTGGGAGCACTTGGGGCCGGAGTCGTTCGGGTGGTGCAGAGGGCGCGGCCGCCCTAACGCGTGGCTGGCACCCGGCTCACCATGTGGGTGTGGTACCGCCACCGCCCGTCGCGCCCGCGGCGCAGGACCGACACGGCGTAGCCGCTGTCCGTGACTGTCTTGCCGCGGTACTGATACTGTTGGGTGAAGCGTAGCGTCTCCGTCGCCAGGTCTCCGCTGACGACGCGTTCAATCACCGTGTAGTGCAGGTCGCTGAGGCTCGGGAGCATCGCCCTCCAATTCCGCTCCAGGGTAGCGCGACCGCGATCCACCGCCCCGTCGCTGATGAACCGGACATCTTCAGTGTGCAGCGCCGCGATTGCGGCGGCGTCACGGCGCTGGTACGCCGCCAGGAACCGTGCGGAGAGGCTGTCGATGGCCGCCAAGGCAGACCCGGTGTCCGCGGGGGGTGGATTGGCCTCGCGCCGGATGCGGTTCCTCGATTCCGTCGGCGACCGGTCAACCTGGGACCACGCCGGCCGCACCGCGATCGTGACCAGAGCCATGACGACGACGAGCAGGGCTCGGGATGGCGAATGTTCTCCCATGAGCCTCTCCATCTCGATAGAGGGAAGGCGCCACGGCACGACCCGTCCTGCCGGGCGGTCTACGCGGGCGGCAGGTCGGTGGCGCGTTGGCGGAGCAGCGGCCAGCCGGGGTTCCGCGGCACTCCACCGCGAAACTCGAAGGCATCGCCTGACAGACGATGCGCGCCTCCGGCCCCGGCGTCGCGATGGCGGCGGAGAATCGTGCGAATGGGAAGCCAGACATCGGCCTTGACGCGGGGATACTGCACACTGTAGTCGGCGCGGAGCCTGGCTTCGCGAACCGCAGCCCGCTGCCGCCGATGGAGCAATCGAAGACGCACTGCCTATCCTCCCAAGATCTTGCCGCGCCGAGGTGACTCCCAATGCCCGGGGTGGGATTCGAACCCACACGGGGTTGCCCCCAGGAGATTTTAAGTCTCGAGCGTCTACCAGTTTCGCCACCCGGGCGGGACGGCTCCGGAATCTACCCCGCCCCGGGGGGCAGCGCCTCCCGGCGGACGCCGGCCGCGGCCCGGGTACTCCACGCCTCCGGCAGCCGGCCGAACCGATCGCCGAAGTCGCGCATGAGCTCGGCGAGAATGCGGCCGTCCCGGCCCGCGGGCGCGAGCACGACCACCGCTCCGCCCCAGCCGGCGCCCGTGAGCCGTGCGCCATACGCCCCGCGCGCGACGGCCCGCTCGACCACGAAGTCGGCCTCGGGCACCGTCGAGCGGAAGTCGTCGCGGAGGGAAGCGTGTCCTTCGACGAGCAGCCGCCCGACGGTCGCCAAGTCGCCCGCGCCCAGCGCCAGAGCCGCCGCCC
>DASSYY010000039.1:0-18900 GCA_035703025.1 Gemmatimonadales bacterium
AGCCAGCGGCCAGCCGATGGCATTCAGGGTGACCTCACGCAAGTCCCGGCTCTATCACCATGACGCCATTGCGCAGCGGCTGCTGGCGGCGGCGGGCGGCGTGGCGCCCGGCGAGACCGCCGGCCAGGAGTTCGTCGTCCGGCTCTTCCGGGACCAGTGTACGGTCAGCGCCGACGCCTCGGGGGAATTGCTCCACCGCCGTGGCTACCGCTTGGCCGGCGCGAAAGCGCCGCTGCGCGAGACGCTCGCGGCGGCGATGCTGGCGGGGTCGGGTTGGTCAGGGATCGCGCCGCTGGTCGACCCGATGTGCGGGTCGGGGACCATCCCGATCGAGGCGGCGCTGCTCGCCCGGCGGATCCCGCCCGGCATCGCGCGCCGGTTCGCGTTCATGCGGTGGCCGGGGTTCGACGTAGACAGGTGGGAGAATCTCCTGCGAGGTGCGCGGGCGCGAATGCTGCCGCGCGCACCCGTGCCGATCATCGGCTCCGATCGCGATGCCGGCGCGATCGCCGCATCGGCGGCCAACGCGGACCGCGCCGGCGTGGCCGGGGACATCGAATGGCGGCGGGCCGCGATCTCGGCCATCGCTCCACCCCCAGGACCGGGATGGATCGTCACCAACCCGCCCTACGGCGTCCGCGTCGGCGAGCGGCGCCGGCTGCGCGATCTGTTCGCCCAGCTCGGCAACGTGGCCCGCCGTTGCTGCGCCGGATGGGAGGTGGCATTCCTGGCGTCGCATTCCGAGCTCGAACGGCAGACCGCCCTCGAGCTGGCGGTGCGGTTCACGACGGAGAACGGCGGGATCCGGGTGCGGCTGGTGCAGGGGAGGGTCGGTGGGGGCGGGTGACCGTGCCCGGACGCACGCGCGCGGCCCGGGCTCTCGCCCGCGCCGCGCGCGGCTGGTACTATGTCAGCTGCGTCTGCCGCGTCGGCAGCTACGCCGCGGCCTTCTTCGTTCCGGTGAGCGCACCGGCAAGCATCTCGGAGACGTAGCCCAACACCGCGCCGATCACCAGCGCGATGCATGTCTTCGTCCACGAGCCGCTGGCGCCCACGACCACGCTCACCGCCGTGGCGGCGCCCAGGAATGCGCCGGGAATGAAGGCGAGGGTGGGTATCTTCGCTTGCAGTACCATGAAGACCGCCGCCAACCCGACGAGCAGGGACAGGACCGGCACGCCGCCGCCAAACTTGTTCCACGCGGTAAGCGCCAGGAAGGCCCAGAGGACACCGCTGAGGTTCGACGCCACCGTCTTCATCAGGCCTTCCGTCTTTCCGCCGGCGGCGAAGAAGCAGCCCCAGGCCACGATTCCAGCCCACACCGGCAGCGCGCCGGGCCCGAGTGCGACGTAGGTCCAGCCGGCGATGAGGATCCCGATGCTGAGGGCCAGCGCGACGAGTGCGTCCATGTGCTACCTCCGTCAGTGGGATACTGAAAGGCGTCTCGCCGGTCGACCGGCAGGAGGCGAGACTGGAGAGGTGCGCGGACATGCGGTGGGGACAGCCCTGCGACATTACGGCCCGAGCAGGGTAGCGTCAAGATTGTGGCATTTACGGTAAGTTTTTCGTAAACATAGGCTTACATGGTAGATAGTCAGCCGAAACCGTCACTCTCCCGCTCCCAGCCTCCAAGGTGTTGCCAATGCCTCGTTTGGCGCGCGTATCGCCGTTAGACCCCCCTGCGTGGTTTCTGCTCCTCGCCTCCCTGGCCTTGGCACCGTCCCTTCGGGCCCAGGCAGCGACCGACACGGCCCGCACGCTCGTGCTCGCGCCTGAGGCCGTCTGGGATGGAACGGCCGAGGCCCCCCGGCGCGGGTGGGTGGTCGTGGTGCGCGGGGAGCAAATCGAGGCGGTCGGGCCGGAGGCGTCGACGGCAGCCCCGGCCGGCGCGCAGCGGATCGCCCTCGCGGGCACGACGCTCATTCCCGGTCTCATCGAAGGCCATTCCCACCTCTTTCTGCATCCGTACGACGAGACCCTGTGGGACGACCAGGTGCTGCGCGAGCCCCTCGGCCTGCGTCTCGCCCGCGCCGTGGCCCATGCCGCCGCCACGCTGCGGGCGGGCATCACGACCGAGCGGGACCTGGGCACCGAAGGCGCCCTCGACAACGACGTGCAGCTCCGGCGCGCGATCGAGCAGGGGATCGTCCCGGGCCCGCGGCTGATCGTCGTGACCCGGGCGATCGTGGCGACGGGCAGCTACGCCCCGTCGCGAAGTCACTACGCCTTCGATCCGCCGCAGGGCGCCGAGGAGGCCGACGGCGAGCCCGCGATCGTCCGCGTCGTGCGCAGCCAGGTCGGGCGCGGCGCGGATTGGATCAAGGTGTACGCCGACTACGGCTGGGGACCGGGCGGGGAGCTCCGTCCCACGTTCAGCCAGCAGGAGCTGGACGCGCTCGTCGCGGCGGCGCGTGCCGCGGGCCGTCCGGTCGCGGCGCACGCGATGACGCCCGAAGGGATGCGCCGGGCGGCCCTGGCCGGCGTCGAAACCATCGAGCACGGAGACCAGGGCACGCCCGAGGTGTTCCGCCTGATGCGCCAGCGCGGCGTGGCGCTCTGTCCGACACTCGCCGCGGGCGAGGCCTACGCCACCTATTTCGACCACTGGGTGAAGGGGCGCGATGCCCCGATCCCGGCGCTGGTGACCAAGCGAGCGAGCTTCCGGATGGCGCTCGATGCGGGGGTGCCGATCTGCTTCGGCGGCGACGTCGGTGTCTTTCCGCACGGCGAGAACGTGCGCGAGCTGGAGCTCATGGTGGAGTACGGTATGACCCCGCTCGCGGCCCTCCGCGCCGCCACGAGCGGCAACGCCAGGATCTTCCACCTCGAGTCCAAGGTAGGGCGGATCGCGCCCGGCCTGCTGGCGGACCTGGTTGCCGTCGAGGGAGACCCCACGCGGGACATCGGGGCGCTGCGGAAGGTGCGGATGGTGATGAAGGGAGGTCGGCAGGAGCGGTAGGGGGCCCCATCATCCCGAGCGCAGAGAAGGACCTTTTCCGGGGGCGTTGTTCCCGTTCAGCAGGCGAGGTCCCTCCCCGCGCTCGGGATCACGTGCGACTCGCTACTTCCCGCCCGCGAGCGCCCGCACCAGCCGCATCGTGAACTCCAGCCCCTGATAGTACGCGTCGACCCGGATCCGCTCGTCCTCCCCGTGCGCGCGGATATCGTCCTCCTCGAGGGGCACGCCGGACACGCCGTAGACCGGGATGCCGGCGTTGCGGAAGTACAGGCCGTCGGTGGCGCCGGTCTCCATGCTTGGCACCACCGCGGCGCCGGGCCACATCGCCGCCGTGATGCTGTCGACCGGCTCCAGTACCTCCGGCACCAGCGGCGACGGGGGCGAGGGTTTCGGCGCCGAGGAGACCGACACCTGCACCGCGCTGTCGGCCACGAGCCGGTGGATCGTTTCCACCACGTCCTCCGGGCGCTCGTCGGGGAGCATCCGGCAGTTCACGTTGGCCGCGGCGAGCTGGGGCAGCGCGTTGTTGGCGTGGCCGCCTTCCAGCCGCGTCGCCACACAGGTCGTCCGCAGCAGCGCGTTGAGCCATGCCGAACCCGCCGACAGGCGCCGCATCGCCGCGGTATCGCCGCTCTCTCCCACCATCCGCATCCGTGCCGCGATCGTGTCGGGTGCCGCCAGCGCGGCACGCGTGAAGTAGGCGCGCGTGACCTCGTTCAGGCGAGCCGGGAATTCGTACGCCCCGATCCGCGTGAGCGCGGCCGCCAGCCGGTAGATCGCGTTGTCTCTGACCGGCAGCGAGCTGTGGCCGCCCGGGTTGTGCACTTCGAGCCTGAGGTCCATGTAGACCTTCTCGCTCGCCTGGACGTTCCGCGCGTACACCTGGCCGTCGCGCATCAGCGGGTCGCCGCCGTCTCCGTTGATCACGTAGGCGGCCTCGACCAGCGGACGGCGGTTCGCCAGGAGCCACTGCACCCCGTTGTCGTCGCCGCCCTCCTCGTCGGCGGTGAGGGCGAGGATGACGTCGCGGTCGAGCGGGACCCGGTCGCGCTTGAGCCGGATCATGGTCTGGGCGTAGATCGCCGCCATGTCCTTGATGTCGCTCGTTCCCCGGCCGTAGAAGTAGCCGTCCTTCTCGGTCAGTATGAACGGGTCCAGGGTCCAGTCCTCGCGCCGCGCCTCCACCACGTCGAGATGCGCGAGCAACAGGATGGGCGGACGGGCCCCGCTTCCGTGGAGGCGGGCGACCAGGTTCTGGCGGGCCGGATGGGGACCGACGAGCACCACGTCCTTGGCCGGGAACCCCGCCGCGAGCAGGTGCCGCATCACCGCGCGGGCGGCCGGGGTGGTGCTACCGTGCTCGTGGGTGGTGTTGATGCCGATCAGCTCGGCAAAGAGCGCCCGGGCGGCGCGGTCATCGGGGGTCCGTTGTGCGGCCAAACCCACCGGAGCGAGGACGAGGACGAGTGCCGACGACAACAGGCGGCGCGAAAGGCGCGAAGCCACGGGAAACCGTTCCGCGAAGTGAGTGGTTCAATATATCCGGGAGCCGGCGGGCGACGGCGTTGAGGGCACTCAGCTCCAAGACGCCAGGGCCGCTCCGGCCCATACTGTCCGTGCTTCCCGCCGCCGGCGGGCCGGCGACGATTCACCAGATGAGAGAGAGTGCAACATGGCAGACAAGCTTCCCCCCGCGGCCCACAGCGGCACCTTCGACATCGGCGGCGACCTTCGCGTCCATCGCTTGGGATTCGGGGCCATGCGGATCACCGGCGAGGGAATCTGGGGCGAGCCCCAGGACCACGACGAGGCCATTCGAGTCCTGCGGCGCAGTCTCGAGCTCGGGATCGACTTTATCGACACCGCCGATTCCTACGGGCCGGAGGTGAGTGAGCGCCTCATCGCCGAGGCTCTGTACCCGTACCCCGAAGGCCTGGTGATCGCCACCAAGGCCGGCCTCCGTCGTCCCGGACCCGACCAGTGGGTCGAGGACGGCCGCCCCGAGTACCTGCGGGGACAGGTCGAGAGCAGCCTTCGCCGGCTCCGGCTGGAGCGGATCGACCTGCTCCAGCTCCACCGGATCGACCCCAAGGTCCCGCTCGCGGACCAGATCGGCGCCCTGACGCGCCTGCAGCAGGAAGGCAAGATCCGGCATATCGGTCTCTCCGAAGTGAGCGTGGCCCAGATCGAACAGGCCCGCAAGCTCGCCGAGATCGTCACCGTCCAGAACCTGTACAACCTGGGCAACCGGAAGAGCGAGGACGTGCTGGAGTACAGCGAGGCGCAGGGGATCGGCTTCATCCCGTGGTTCCCGCTCGCGACCGGGGATCTCGCCAAGGCCGGCGGACCGCTCGCTCTGGCTGCGGAGCGGCTCCACGCCGAACCGTCCCAGATTGCGTTGGCCTGGCTGCTCCACCGCTCGCCCGCGATGCTCCCGATCCCGGGTACCTCCCGGGTCAAGCATCTGGAGGAGAACGTGGCGGCCGCGCTGCTCGAGCTCGATGACGAGACCGTGCACGAGCTCGATCTGCAGGCCGTCTGACCGCGGCCGGGGGCATTCGACCCGCACATGACAGGGCCCGGCGCGTCTCGCGCCGGGCCCTGTCGTCTTGCTGAAGGTGCTTCTCTACGCTTGGCTTCGCTCGTCCTGCGAGAAACTACCGCGTCCGCGATGACCTGCCGACGTTCGATTCGCTCATCTTCTCCGTGTCGAGATCGTGCTGGCCGGTGATCCGGTGCCAGGCATCCCGCACGGCGTCCTTCACGTTCTCCCACGTCGACCCGCCCGCCGACCGATGCTCGTACTTGTCCCATCCGGTCCGCAGGTCAGCCTCCACCTCATTCCAGGTCCGGCCCATGTGGTGCCGGCCGGACTCGAAGCCGTACCGATAGGCCGGCCGGAAGTCCTCGTATCGCTGCCCGGAGGCGTACGGGCGAGAGCTGAAGTTCTGCTCCCACCACTTGTCCTCCTGGTTCCAGGTGCTGCTGTCTGCCATTGCTATCCTCCTCGGCTGCTGATGAGATCGTGCCGGACCGAGAGAGTAGTGCATGCAGCTCGGGGGCGAAGTGAGCGGGGTCACCCCGCCGCGACCTGCCACATCCCCCGCAGGTCGCGATGCAGCGAGCGGGACGGCCATTCGCGCAGCGCCGGTCACCCCGCGCCCATCCTCCACGCCCGCAGGCGCTTGCGCTCCCGGGCCTGACCGCAGCCATCGATTTTACGCCGGCTCGGCGAGCGGGCACACGCGTTGCAGACCGTGGCGGGGTCCGCCTCGTGTCGAACGTTTACCACCGCGCGCAATCCGACCCGAATCGAAGCTTCCGCGCTCTACACCTGGAGTGAGCCCATGGTCACGTTCCTGAAAGGCCGCCGCCGCAACGATGACACCGTGGTCGCGGTGGACGAGAACGGGGCGAACATCGCCGCGAAGCTCGAAGCCCTCGTCGCCCGGGCCGAAGCCGCGGCGGAACAGTTGCGCGCACTGGCCCCGGTCATGGAGCGATCGGCCGAACTGGACACGCTGCGCGAGCGCTGCGTCGCGGTCGAGCGCCAGGTCGAGGGGCTCGAGGCCCTCGGTACCCGGCTCGCCGCCGCGGAGCGGCAGGCCGAGCGGCTGGAGAGCGCCGGCCAGCAGATCGACGCCATCCAGGGCCGGATGGGCGACCTCGGGCAGAAGGTCGACAGCGCGCTGAGCCTCCGGGACGACGTCGAGCGGGTGCTGAGCCTCGAGGGCCCGGTCCAGCTGCTCCGGAGCGAGGCGGAGGCACTGCGCGCTCAGATCGCCGAGATGTCCGAAGGCGTCGGCCGGATCCGCGCCCAGCATGACGACGCGCTGACCGCCCACCGCCACACCACGTCCCGACTCGAGGCCATCGACAAGGAGCACCAGGCCTCCGCGGGCCGGCTGGAGGAGACCGAGCGCCGGCTCCAGGGCGTCGAGCGCTCGCTCGATCCCCTTACCCAGGCCACCGAGACCATCCCCAGCGTCCAGCACCAGCTCGCGGTCCTCAAGTCCCTCGCCGACCATCTGGCCCAGAAGACCACCTCGCTCGAGCAGCAGCGCGAGGCCGTGGATCGCGCGGCCGGCCAGATCAGCAAGCTCACCGTCATGGACCGCGAGCTCGACACCTGGCTCCGGCGTCAGGAAGAGCAGATCCGGCGCTTCGGCGCGATCGAGGCCAAGATCTCGGACGTCCAGGCGCAGCACGTGAAGGTGATGGGGCGCTCGGACGAGCTGCAGACCGCCCAGCAGGAGGCCGAGACGGCCCAGCAGGCCGCCCGCCAGGCCCTGACCGACCTCCGCGAGCAGATGCGGAAGAGCAGCGAAGGCTTCGAGCTCGAGAACCGCGGACTGCACGCGGTCAGCGAGCGCGTGGCCGACTTGCGCGGCGCGGTGAAGGAGTGCGAGGCCCGCTTCGCCGTCCTGGACGCCGCGAGCCAGGGCGCCGCGGCGGTCCAGGCGCAGGTCCGCAGTCTCAGCGAGCAGGCCACGGCACTGTCGCAGGAGCTGGCGCGAATGAGCGAGGAGGCCCGCCGCATCGCCGTCATGCGGCAGAACGCCGAGCACCTCGAGTCCCTGGCCGGCGACACGGCCGAGCGGATGCAGCGGATCGAGGCCTTGAAGCCGCAGCTCGACGAGGCGGTCCGTCAGTTGGTCACGCTCAAGGGCACCCACGAGATGATGTCCGACGGGCTCGAGCAGATGCGCCTCGCCCAGGGTGAGATGGCCCGGGTGCGCGAGAGTCACGCCGAGACCCAGCAGTGGCTCACGACCACCGATGGGTGGACCCGCAAGGTCGAGGCCCAGGTGAACGAGCTCCGGGGCATGGAGCCGGCGGTGGAGCGGATCCGCGCCGACGTCGAGCAGGTCCGCGCCGCGATGGTCGACATCGAGGCGCGCCGGACGGTGGTCGAGGACGTGCATCGCCGCCTCGCCGATCTCGGCACGCTGAGCGCCGAGCTCAAGGATCGCGCGGAGGGCCTGCGGGTCCGGATGGACGGTGCCGAGGGGCGGTTCAGCCAGCTCGCCTCGCAGGCGGAGGAGGCCCACCGGGTCTCCGACTCGATCGCGGAGGTCGCGGCCTCGGTCGGCGCGGCGGAGCGTCGGGTCGACGCGGTCGACGGCTCGGTGCGGGCGCTCGAGAGCCGCACCACCCAGCTCGACGAGCTCGAGGAGCGGATCCGGCTGCTGGGGCAGGAGCTGGAGCAGCGGCAAGGCGCGCTCGACAAGGCCACCGAGCATCTCACGCGGGCGTCGGCGCTCCGCCAGGAATCGGCCGAGGCGGCCCAGCGACTCGAAGAGCTGTCCCGTGGCATCGGCGGGGTGCTGCAGAAGGCGGAGGCCCAGGCAGGTGGGCTCGACAAGCTCTCGCGCGAGCTCGAGGCACGGGCCGACGCGCTCCGGCCGATCGACCGTCAGCTCTCGCAGTTCGAGGGGCTGCTCGGCCAGTGGGAATCGGCTCAGGCGGAGGCCGCCCGCGGCCTGGAGCAGACCCTGGCCCGTCAGGGCGCCGTCGATGCGCTGGAGGCGCAGGTGAAGCACGTGTTCGACCTCGCCGAGCGCTCGGTCGAGCACGCCCAGACCATCGGCGCCTCCCGGCGCGAGATCGAGGAGACCCACGAGCTGCTGCAGGACACCCACGCGCAGCTCAAGGCCGCGGAGGGGGCCCTGCACGGATTCGAGGCGCGCCGCCGGCAGCTCGAGCGCACCGAGGCCCGGTTGGCCCGCGCGGAGGCCCTCGCGCTCGAGGTCCGGTCCACGGTGGAATCGCTGCAGGCGCAGCGCGCGGTGGTCGAGCACGTGATCGAGCGGTCGGGTGCCCTGGCACTCCAGATCAAGCAGGCCGAAGGGCTGGTCGAGGCGATGCGGCGCGAGCGGGCCCTGGCGTGCGAGGTCAGCGCGGCGGTGGCCGCGGTGCGGGACGAGGACGAGGAGGCACAGGCGTAGCAGGCGAACGGACCGCACCAGGAGAGCACGCGGAAAGCTCGGGCTCCGCGCGGGAGCGAGGTTGCCCCGCCGGAGCCCGACGCATTTCCGGCCGGCCGGTCAGCGATCCATGCGGGCGACCGGCTCCCGCAGCACCAGCGTGAGCAGCGTACCCGGCGTCACGACGACGTCCCGGCTCGCGGTCTGGGCGGCCACGACGGCACCCCCCGCCGCGCCGACCGCGCCCCCGATCACGGCACCCTTGGTCTTGCCGGTGATCACTCCCCCCACGACCGCTCCCGCCGCCGCCCCCACGCCCACCTTCTCCACCTCGCCCGCCGTCACGCCGCGTCCGCGGAGCTCGTGCGGGACCGGCCCGACGTCGGCGTGCACAGGGTAGGAGCGACCGTTGGCGGTAACGCTGTCGACTCGCAGCTCCAGCTCGCCGTCCTTGGCGCTTCGAGTCCGTGCGGGGCGGAGCCGCGCAATGTAGACGTACACCGTGGAGCCCGAGGGCAGGACGGTGCGGCCGTCCGGCGCGCGCACGTCGCCCGATACCAGGGCAGTGACGACCTGGCCGGCGGAGTTGCGAAGGGAATTGATCGAGTCCTGGAGCTGCGCCCGGAACTCCGTGCCGGCCGGCAGTGCGCTGGAAGGCGCCGACGGGGCTGCGGTCGCCTCTGTGACACTGTCGGTGGGAGCGGGTGGCGCCGGCCCCGTCGTCGGCTGGGGAGCGGGGCTCGGCGTCGGTCTGGAGGACGCGTCAGGAGCCGGAGTCGCCGGCCGAGCGCTCGACGCGGTGGCCGGGGGCAGGGCGGAGTCCGCCCCCACCGCGAACGCCGTGTCGGTCGCAGGCTCGGTGGCCTTGGACGCCGTGGTCTCCGGGGACGAGTCCGGCGCGGTAGAATCGCCCGGAAGCCGCGTGTTGGTCGTGTCGACCCCGCCCGCGACGGGGGCGTAACCTCGAGGCCGAGAAGTGGCCGGCGCGGACGCAACCCCCCCGGGCTTCGGTGCCTGCGTGGGTCGGTCCGAGGTCCGCGGCGTGGAGCGGGGGGAGCGCGGCGCTGCCGCCGCCCCACGCCGCGCGCCGGCCCCGGGTTGCCGCTCACTGCCCGCGTCAACTGCGTGCGAGGTCCGGGTGGGCTCGGGCAGAGGCTCGGGCGCGAGCGTGTCGGCCGGCGCAAGCTCGAGGTCCTGCGAGAGACTGTCGCTGAGCGCCACCTCGCGCCCGCGTCCCCCGGTACAGCCGCTCGCTGCCAGGCCCAGGGTCAGCACGAGCACGCCCATGGTCCTCATCGGTCCCCTCCGCTCAAGTGACGTCCCACCAGTGCGAGATCCGCGAAGAACTCGCGCCGCGCCCGCTCGCGCGCATCGGGCGGGGCGCGCAGTACGGCGGAGGGGTGCACCGTCGCGAAGACCGCGTCGGCCAGCGACGATGTCACGGGCCGACCGCGGTGCTCGGTGACCTTGAACTTGCCGCCCAGCAGGGCCTGCGCAGCGGTTGCACCGAGCGCGACGATGACTTTCGGTCGGACCACCTGCAGCTCCGCCTCGAGCCACGGGCGGCAGGCGCGAACCTCGGCCGCGGTCGGTTTCTTGTGCAGCCGTCGCTTGGTGAGCTCGACGCGCACGAACTTGAAGTGCTTCACGGCGTTGGTCACGTAGACGCGGCGCCGGTCTATGCCGGCTGTCGCAAGCGCCTCGTCCAGGAGCCGGCCCGATGGGCCGACGAACGGATGGCCCTGCCGGTCCTCCTGGTCGCCCGGCTGTTCGCCCACCAGCATCACCTCCGCGCCGCGGGGCCCTTCGCCGAACACCGTCTGGGTCGCGTCCCTCCAGAGGTGACAGCCCCGGCAGCCCGCGGCTGCGGCTCGCAGCGACGGGAGCGTCGGCCGTTCCGGAACGAACGGCGCCGCCGAGCCGGCTGCGATCCCGGTCCTACCCGCCATCGCCGAACACTCCTGCCCGGTCGAGCAGGGCCACCGCCGCACCCGCGATCGCGAACCCGAGCAGCGCCTGGCGGCGGTGGAGCCGGACCTGCGTATAGGCGCTCGACTGCATCACGTGGCCGCGGTAGTGGCCTCGCACGCTCGAGTCCCCCGGCCGGGGACCGAAGAGCGTATCGCTGTCCTTGAGGGGCTGGTCGGTCCGCTGGCCCGCGAACGCGGTGGCCGCCTTGAAGCGGTCGCCCAGCCGCGGGGCGAAGCGCTCGATCGTATCGAACACCTTGGCGCCTCCGCCGACCAGCACGTTGCGCTGCGGCCGCTCCGCGCTCGCGAGAATGACCCTGGCGACCACCTCCGGGGCGTACACCGGCGGCACGTGGGTCGGCTCGACGCCGAGGTAGCTCTTGGCGTGTTCGGGGTAGGGGGTATCGATGGCGGCGGGCTGGATCAGCGTGACCGACACCGGCGCGCCCTCGTGCTCGAGCTCGAGCCGGAGCGAGTCGGTCAAGCCCTTCACGGCGTGCTTGCTCGCGGTGTAGTGCCCTTGCAGCGGGTACCCGGTGTCCGAGAGGATGCTGCCGACGTTGATCAGCGCGCCGCCCCGGGCCTTGAGGTGGGGCAGCGCGGCCAGCGCGCCGTGGACCACGCCCCAGTAGTTGGTCTCGAACAGGCGGCGGGCATCCATCAGGCCGACGTTCTCGATCCGGCCGTAGATCGACACGCCCGCATTGTTGACCCAGGTGTCGATCCCGCCGAACTCACGCACCGCCGTCGCGGCAACGCGCTTCATGGCCTCGAGGTCCGCGACGTCGGCCACGACATAAGCGGCCTCGCCGCCCGCGCCGCGGATGCGCTCGACCACCTGCTGCAGATCCACCTCGTCCCGCGAGGTCACCACCAACCGCGCTCCCATGCGTGCGGCGAGCTGCGCGGTCGCCAGGCCGATGCCGCTCGACGCGCCGGTGATCACGATGACCTGTTCGCCCACCCGCTTGAGCCTGACCTTCACCCGGCCTCCTTCGCAGCGCAGGCGCCGAACCCGCGGTCCCTCCGGTGTCCTCGGGCATGCTAAGTCCGCTGACGGGATGGGGAGGTGGTCTGGGTCACCGGATGGGAGCCCCCCCTGGCCACGACTGCGGCCGACGCCGCGAGCAGAGCCGCGAAGAGGAGCGTGAGGCCCACGAAGCCCCATCCGGGCAGGAGAAACACGGGACCCAAACGGCGCGCCACCGTACCAACGGGCCCGTGCGTAGCATCCCACCCGAGCAGGAGCGCCCACCCCAGGGCCGCACCCACTGCGCAGGCCCATGCCGATGTGCGAGGAAGCGCTCGCACCCACGCGGCCGCGAGCAGTGGGATGGTCCACCAGCCGGCGACCACGGTTGCTGCGACCGTCGCGACTGCGAACGCTCCGATGTGGAGGGCGCGACTCATGGGTCGGAGTGCAGGAGAAGGCTGGACGTGACGCGCAACCCGGCGGGCGTCGGCGGAAACCGCAGCGCGGAGAGCTCCCCCTGTATCCACTCACGGAGCCGGTCGTCGTAGCGGGCGCTCGCGGGATTGCCGCTCTGCCCGCCGGGATAGGTCCCCCACCCGCGCACGCTCGGCCCCAGCTCCACGACCATCCGCCAGCTCGAGCCCTCGCCGCCACCGGTGGTGCTCGAAGGGCTGATCGTGGAGGGGCCGCCGGCCACGCTGATGTTCCGCGCGGACAGCGAAGGCAGGCGCAGCAGATGGTCGATGTCGATGCGATGGACCCGGGACCAGCGCCACCCCCCGGCCTCGGGTGATCCGTGCGCGCGCAGGGTCGCAGCATAGGCGGCCCGGAGCGCGTCGGCGAGAATGTCGTCGCGCCGCTCGACCCGGTCGCGCGTAGTTCGGTCGTCCCACCAGGCGTTGCCAGGGTCGTCGAGCAGCGCGAGGAACGCGGCGGGTCCGGGCCGGAGGTCGCCGGGCAGCTCGTCCCAGAGGCGCGAGGCGACCTCCGGCATCGCGGCTTCGAACAGTACGGCCGCCTGATTGTCCACGGTGTAGCGGCAGTCCCAGGCCGCGAGCAGGGTCGCCGCGTGCGCCAGGGCGGTGTCGGCCGGCCACGCGGCAGCGGCGCGGACCAGGTACGGTACGAAGTGCGCGGCGCGTGGGCTCGCGGGATCGGTCTGCATCCGCCGCATCACGTCGACAGTGACGGCCGAATCCCGCCGCAGCAGGTCGTTGATTCTCAGCGCTCGCCACGGCGCGAGCCAGTCGGCGCCGAGGTAGTGTGGCTGATCGCGCGGATCCTGCGGCTCCTGGTTGGCTGACGCCAGGAACCCCTGTGCCGGCGCGAACGCTCCGGGCAGCTCGGATGTCCTCCATTCGCCGGTCCAGTCGGCCGCGCGGGTGCTGCCGTCGTGCACCCGGTCCCCCCGGCCATCGCCGGCGCGGAGTGGAAAGCGGCCGGTCGTCCGGATCGCGATTGTCCCCTCGCGATCGGCGACCAGGAGATTCTGTGGCGGAGAGTGCCAGGCGGTCATCGCCGCGAGCCACTCCCGCGCCGAACGGGCGCGCGCGGCGCGATGGAGTGCGCCCAGCTCGCCGCCGGCTTCGAGCGCTGTCCACCGGGTCGAGAGCCAGCGCGCGCCGAGGCGGCGGATGGGCCCCCGGTGGGTGAAGCGGACCGTGTCGATCGCCAGCGTATCCCCGTGCGGGCCGAGGTACGCCTCCAGCCGGATCTCGAGTGGGACCCAGGTGCCGTCGAGCAGGTACTTCGACGGCCTGGCAGGATCGTCGACCCGCTCGACCCAGCGGTCCATCAGGTCGGCCTCGCTGTTGGTGAAGCTCCACGCAAGGTCGCGAGTGAAGCCGAGCAGGATGGCGGGAAGCCCGGGAATCGTGACCCCATAGGCATCCACCACCCCGGGGACCTGAATCCGGGCCTCGTACCAGACTGACGGCAGCGTGAGGTCGAGATGCGGGTCGCCGGCGAGCAGGGCGGCGCCGTTGCGGGTGCGCCCGGGTGCCACCGCCCAGTTGTTGCTGCCCAAGCCCTCGGGCTCGGCCTCGCCCAGGGGCCATCTCCCGGGGCTCGGCGGCGTGCTCCTCGCCCGGGCAACATTCTCCGCGGCGACGCTGTCCGGAACCCCCGGCGGAGGTACCGTGAGCGCCAGGCGCCGCGGGTCGCCGGGCGACGGCTGAACCGGCTCCTGAATCGGCGCGTGACGGGGAAACAGCGCATCCGCGGCCGCCTCTCCGACCAGCGCGGCGGCGCGCCAATGGTCGAGCTCGACGTCGTTCCGCGTCAGCGTGTGCTGCATCCGCAGCATCACCTGGATCGAGCGAACCGCGTTCCAGGGCGCGGGCCGGCGGCCGAGCAGCCGGTACTCCAGCGGCAGCTCCGACGGGGACATGCCCCGGAGATACGCATTCACCCCGGCCGCGTAGGCCTCCAGCGCGCCGCGCTTCTCGGCGTCCATCTCCATCGCGATCCGCTCGGCGCCCCTTCCCATGCCCAGCCCGCGAGTGGCACGATCGACCGGCAGTGCCCGCGCACCGAGGAGCTCCGTGAGAGTGCCGCCGCCCGCTCGAGACTGAAGGTCGAGCTGAAACAGCCGGTCCCGAGCGGTCACGTAGCCCAGTGCCCGCCACGCATCGATCTCCCGCGCGGCAAAGATGTGCGGCACCCCGCGATCGTCGTACAGGACGCGGACCTCGGCACCGAGGCCCGGCACCATTGCCTCGGCGCTGTCAGGGAGGTCACCCGACCGCGCCAGCGCCCAGGCGCCCCGCACCGGATCGAGGATCGGACCCAGAGGCGGCACCGGTCCGCTGCCCCGCACGCCAAGCCAGAGCAGCGCCGCAAGGGCACCGGCGGCAGGGAGGCGAGCGGAGGTGGCCATGGCACAATCTGGGAAGACCCCCGGTCGTCAGCCAGGGCGTCGAGTGTGATCTGAACGCTTGCGACACCGGGGTGCTCCTGTCATATACCGCTCTCGTTCCCCCGACGCGGCTCGGACCGCGCATCGCCAGGAGCTCGCCATGTCTCGACCTGCCCTCCCCACCCGCCCGCTCGGTACGACCGGGCTCGACCTCTCTACCGTCGGTTTCGGCGCGTGGGCCGCGGGAGGGGGCGGGTGGTCGTACGGCTGGGGACCGCAGGACGATGATGAGTCGCTCGACGCCATGCACCGCGCGCTCGCGCTCGGCGTCAACTGGATCGACACCGCGGCGGTGTACGGGCTGGGCCACTCCGAGGAAGTGGTCGGCCGCCTGCTAGGGGACCTGCCCGAGGCGGAGCGACCCTACGTCTTCACCAAGGGAGGCCTGGTGTGGAACGAGCGCGACCGGATGGCCGCGCCCGTGCAGACCCTGGCGCCGGATTCGCTCCGCCGCGAGGTCGAGGCCTCGCTCCGCCGGCTCGGCGTCGAGCGCATCGACCTGTACCAGTTTCACTGGCCCGACGCGGTCGGCACGCCGATCGAGGAGTCGTGGTCGGCGATGGCACGGCTGGTCGAGCAAGGAAAGGTCCGCGCGGCCGGGGTCTCCAATTTCGACGTCGCCCTGCTGGAGCGCTGTGAGGCCATCCGTCATGTCGATTCGCTCCAGCCGCCGTTCTCGCTCATCCGGCGGGAGGCCGCTGGTGCGGAGATTCCCTGGTGCGCGGAGCACCGGACCGGCGTCATCGGATACAGCCCGATGCAGTCCGGCCTGCTGACCGATCGCTTCGACAGCTCGCGCTTGGCGGGTCTGGCACCCGACGACTGGCGTCGGAAATCGTCGGAGTTTCGCTCGCCCCGGCTCGATCGCAACCTCGCGCTGCGGGACGCCCTCCGCCCGATCGCGCGGCGCCACGGCACGACGAGCTCCGCGGTGGCGGTGGCGTGGACGCTCGCATGGCCCGGCGTCACGGGCGCGATTGTCGGCGCCCGATCGGCGCGACAGGTCGAAGGCTGGATCGCGGGAGCGTCGCTGCAGCTCTCCGCTGACGATCTCGACGAGATCGCCATGGCGATAGAGCAGACGGGCGCCGGGACCGGACCGTCGCGTCCCGCGGCCGTGGGGAGCCGAGGGGCCTGAGCGCCCCTTCACTTCGCCGCGGGCGGCCCGCAAGTTAGGGCGACCCATGACCACCACTCTGCCGGACCCAGCGGCTCCCCTCCCGACCGCGGCGCTCAACGTGTCCGGGTCGGTCGTGGCCTACCGGCTGCACGACGTCGGGTACGCACTCGACCTCGAGCAGGTAGCCCGGCTCGTCGAAGGTCAGGCCACGGGGCGCCTCCGCCCGACCCGTGGCGAGGCCAAGGCGCTCGTCATCGCCCAACCCCCGCTCACGTTGGCCCTCGGCACCGCGATGCGGCCGGACGACGGCACGCCACTCGGCGAGCTGAGCGCCTGCTGCTATGACTTCGGCGTGATCTCCCTCCGCCTTCGCGTGGCGCTGCCGGCGACGGCCCAGTGGCCGGACCTCTTGGCGATCATGCGAGCGCTCGAGCGCACGGAGCTGGCGTCGGTGTTCGGTCCGGCGCTCTCGGCACTGACCCAGCAGATCCAGCCGGCCATCGTACGTCCGGCGGTGGCCCCGGTGGTCGAGGACTACACGATCTGTCGCCTCACCCGGCTGGCCGATGCGGGGGGAGCGACCGTGCCACCGAGCGGCCTCGACGATCGGGCCCTGGTCGAGCTGCTGCTCGGCGAGCCGCGCGCGCTGACCGAGGATGCCCGCCGCAACCTGCTCTCACGCCGCTTCAGCTACACCGAGCAGGATCTGGCCGTCCTCAGCTGGGATGCGGCGCTGGTGGTGGAGCCGGCGGCGGGCGATCAGGACGTGGAGTTCCTGCTCGAATTCGCGAACGCGCAGCTACTGGAGCTCCGAGTGTACGACGCCTACCTCGACGCCGAGCTCCCGCAGCTCTACGATCGGGCGTCGCTCGCCCGGCGTGGGCCGGCCGCGCTGCTGGTACGGCGGTTCGAGAACGTGCTGGCGGGGCTCCATACTCTGGTGGCGGACACGACCGAGGTGGTCGAGCGGGTGGAGAACGGGCTCAAGGTGACCAATGACGTGTACCTGGCGCGAATCTACCAGGCCGCCCTCGCCCTCTTCCGCGAGGACGCCTGGCGGCTCGGTCTTGCCCGGAAACTGCAGATCTTCCGGGACACTTACGCCATGCTCAATGACGAAGCCCAGACCGCCCGCGGCAACATGCTGGAGGTCATCATCATCCTCCTGATCGTCACCGAGGTGATCCTGGGCCTGGTCCGCCACTGAGTCCGGCTAATCGGCCTCGACCACGGGGGCGTCCACCAGGTGCTCCGCCAGGAACCAGACCTGGAGCTCGTTCGTCCGCAGGACGTCGCTGACGAGCAGATCGTTGGTCCCGTCGTCGCCCGCCTCGCTCGCCGCCTCTGCGGCCTCGCGCACTTGCTTGATGATCAGCTCGTGAGCCTCGAGCAGCCGAGACAGCTGTACCGGCACTTCCTCACGGCCGCGGGGCGGCCGCGGGATCCGCGTCTCCTCCGCGACGTCTCCGGCCATCGCCAGGCTGATGCCGCCCAGGAGCTGGATCCGCTCGGCGATCTGGTCCACCAGCTCGCTCTGCTCCTCGAAGTGCTTGTCGAACAACAGGTGGAGCGGGTAGAAGGTCGGGCCGGCCACCTGCCAGTGGGATTTCTTGTACAGGTCCCGCAGTGTGATGGTGTCCGCCAGCGTCTGATTCAGGGCCTCGACGCTCTCGGAGCAGACCGATTCGTCCAGGCCGATCGGCAGCCGGGCGATGGTGCCGTACGCCTGGATCTCGGGAGCGCGCTGGCCGGTGTGGGGCTTGGCACTCGGGTGGGACATTCCCGCCCGACCGCGGGGCGTGACCGACGCGCGGCCGCCGCCATTGGATCGTTGAACCACAGAGACCTCCTGAGGAAGGGTCGTATCAAGGGAAGGCAACGTAGCTGCCGGGCATGGGTCCCCCCGTGAGGCGGCTCACTTGCTCCCCGGCGGGAAGCAGTGTAGCTTTTTGACAACTCGGGAGGCGGCGCGCCCCCGACAACCGACGTGTTTCAGAGGGGGCTGGCGTTGGCGCCGGCCCCCTTTTTTCCCCAGAAGGGCGGTGACATGACCGAGGTGAGGCTGCGCGACGAGGACAGCCTGGAGCGCGCGCTCAAGCTGTTCAAGCGGAAGCTGCAGAAGTCGGGACTGTTCGGCGAGCTGCGCCGGCGCCGGCACTACGTCAAGCCGAGCGAGGCGCGGGCGATCAAGACCGCCGCTGCCCAGCGGCGGAAGCGCAAGAAGAAGGTGACGAAGAGCGAGTGGTGACCGACCCGGCTGAGCGACCTCCTGCTCAGCCGGTTTCTTCTGCTGTCTAGTCGTTCTTCTTGATGTTGTCCGTCTTCTTCAGCGTGTCCACGTCGATATTGGTGTCGGCTTTCACGATCGTCGTGTCCTTCACGCTGCTCGACTGGACAACCGTGTCCACGCCGGCCCGATCCCTGTCCAGGGCACCGGTGTCGTTGTCTCGCTTCTGGCATCCGCCAAGCAGAGCCATCATCGCCAGTGCTGCCGCAAGCTTCGTCGTCATGCTCAACTCCTCGTTACGGGACGTGTCGGGTCGAACGACTGGGCGACAACTTGCCGCAAGTCGCTGGCGGGTGCGGTGATGACACTCACAGGGCCGATGGCCACGTGAGCGCCGTCACAATGCCTCCGCGGCCGGGCGGCTACCCTGGGCGCTGCAGGCAGACGCACGCACAGGGAGGACGATATGCGCAGGAAACTCTGGCAGGCCGGTCCGGCCCCCATCCTGGCCTTCGCCGCGATTCTGGGGGGATGCCGCGCTAAGGATGCCGGCAGCGCCAGTCAGGACGCCGGCAGGAACGAGACGGCCGCGCTCGATACGAGCGTGGTGACCGACAGTGGCAGCGCCGCCCAGTTGAGCGACGCGAACATCGTGGCCCTCCTCGACGAGGCCAACAAGGCAGACAGTGCCGCGGGCGCGGTAGCGCTGAAGAAGGCGTCGAGTCCCGAGGTGAAGCGGTTCGCCCGCGAAATGATGGGCGAGCATCACGCGCTTCGGCTGGAGGGCGAACAGGTCGCCAAGAAGGC
>DASSYY010000060.1:0-13749 GCA_035703025.1 Gemmatimonadales bacterium
CCGGTTGCACGACCAGGCGGCGCGTGCCGAAGTCGAGCACGGCGTGCTTGGCCCGACGGGTGACCGACTGCACCGTGGCACCGGTGAGGCCGCGCACCAGGGTCCGGCGGGTGACTCCGCTCAGGATGTCGTCGTGGCTCAGCGAAACTCGGCCGAGCTGGCGGCCGACGAGGGCAGGGCGGATGTCTCGGACGATGGTTTCGACTTCGGGAAGCTCGGGCATCGCAGGCAAATCTAATCGGCTGGCCAGTCGGGTCGCCCCGCCCGTCATCGCAGAGGCGGTCTCTCGCTACGCTCGGGATGACGGCGACTTCAGGCTCGAACCGACGTCAGCCCCCGCACTCGCGCCGCCTCGCGCCAGCCGATGTCTCTCCGGAAGACCTTCCCCTCGAACTCGATCGCCTCGGAGGTTTCGCGGCTCAGGCGCTGCGCCTCGGCAAACGTCGGCGCCACGGCGGTCACGTTGAGCACCCGTCCTCCGTTGACGCGGAGCACGCCGTCCGCCCCGCGCGCCGTCCCGGCGTGGAAGACGGTGACGCCCTCAGGGAGCGTGGCGGGGATTCGAACGGCGGCGCCCTTCTCTGGCTGATCCGGATAGCCTCGCGAGGCCAGCACCGTCGTCACCGACGCCGCACCCTGCAGGCGGGGAATCGGGATGACGCCCTCCCCACGAGCCACTTTCCAGAACGCCTCGGTGAGCCCGCCGGCCACGAGCGGCAGCACGACCTGGGTCTCGGGGTCCCCGAGGCGGCAGTTGAACTCCACCACCCACGGTGTCCCGGCACCGTCCACCATCAGGCCGGCATAGAGCACGCCGCTATACGGGGTATCCCGTCGCCGCATCTCCTCGAGCGCGGGCAGGAGCACCTCCGCCCGCGCCCGCGCCAGCAGCGCCGGCGTGGCCACCGCGACCGGACTGTACGCGCCCATGCCGCCCGTGTTGGGGCCGGCATCCCCCTCGAGGAGGCGCTTGTGGTCTTGCGACACCGGCAACAGCTCGACGTCCCGACCGTCGGTCACCGCCAGGACAGAGATCTCCTCGCCCTCGAGGAACGACTCGATGACCACGGTGGCGCCCGCCTCGCCGAAGGCGCGATCGCCCAGCATGCTGCGGACGGCGGCCGCGGCCTCCACCCGGGTGGAGCAGACGATCGCGCCTTTGCCGGCCGCCAGCCCGGACGCCTTCACCACCAGCGGCTCGGCGTGTCGGTCCACGTAGTCGAGCGCGGGGCGGAGCTCGGTGAACGTGCGGCTCCGGGCGGTCGGGATGCCGGCGGCCTCCATCACTTCCTTGGAGAACGCCTTCGAGGCCTCGAGCTGCGCGGCAGCCGCGCTCGGCCCGAACACCGCGCGTCCTTCGGCGCGCAGACGATCGGCGAGTCCGCGAGCCAGCGGCACCTCGGGCCCCACCACGGTGAGGTCGATCCCGTGCATGTCGGCGGCATCGGCGATCCGGTCGAGGTCGTCGGCCGCGATCGGCAGGTTGGTCGCCAGGTCGGCGGTGCCGGGGTTGCCGGGCGCGCAATACAGATCCGCGTCCGGGTTCTCACGCCGGAGCGCCCAGCAGAGCGCGTGCTCGCGTCCGCCCCCGCCGACGACCAGCAGCCTCACGACTTCTGAGCGTTCCGGAACGCGTCGCGTGCGCGCTCGGCGGCGCGCTTGGCCGCATCGGCCACCTGGGTCGCGAGCTCCCGCGCCTCGCCCGCGTAGTAGCTGCCGGCGGCGGCCATGTCGTCGCGCAGCGGGCGGTCGCTGGTCTCGGGGCCGCGCCGGACGTACTCGCCACGGAGGATCCGGTCATACTCGCCGCTCGCGACCCAGCGCTGCAGCTCGGCGGCCCGCACGGTGTGCATCGGATGGGTGAGTGCCAGAGTGCTGAGCACCTTGTACACCACATCGAGGCCCTCGGCGCTCGTAGCGTATTCGTGGGCCTGCTGCATGAAGGCGTCGACGTTGAGCTGTCCGCCGAAGCCATCGCCCCTCCCGCCGCCGGCCATCTTCATGTCCAGGCGATGAGCCGCTACGACGTCCTGCGCGCCCAGCAGTCCGGCGCGGTCGGCGGAGAGCTCCGACTTGCGCGACCATTCGAGAAAGGCCAGCCGGATCGGCAGTACCGCCAGGCCGGCGAGCGTCGGCAGCGCGCCGAGGCTGATGAGGGCGAGAATCGCCGCGATGGTGCGGTAGAGCGCGTGGCCGCTGATCACGTGTCCCAGCTCGTGCGACATCAGGACGCGGAGCTCCTCGTCGTCGAGCAGCTCGATCGCGGCCGAGTGCACCACGATGAACGGCTGGTCGATGCCGTAGGCACCGGCATTGAAGAAGGGCGTCTGGGAGACGTACAGCTCCGGCACGGTGGGCCAGTCGAAGGTGGTGCAGACCTCGGTGTGGAGGTGCCAGAGCTTCGGGAACTGGGCCGGTCCGACCCGGACGGCGTTCCCCTGGAACAGGAGCCGGATACCCCGCTCACCGCCCAGGAGGGCGAGCGTCTTCCGGATCACCTCGTCGACCCCGGGTACCGCCCGCAGGGCCTGCAGGGCCGCGCGATCCGCGGGATGCTCCCAGGACACGCCCGAGATCTGGGGAAAGGTCTGACGCGGACGCTGGGCGGGCAGGGAGGTGCTCATGGCCGGCTCGGGTTGGAGATGCGGGCCCTACGGCAGGGCGGGCCCGAGGTTTCATTTTGAGACCTACGCACTGGCCGAGAACGCCTGATCCAGGTCCTCGAGCAGATCCTCGGCGTCCTCGATCCCGCAACTCAGGCGGACCAGGCTGTCGGTCAGCCCCATGGCCTGGCGCATCGCCGGCGGGACCGACGCGTGGGTCATGCTGGCCGGGTGGCCGATCAGGCTCTCGACCCCGCCCAGCGACTCCGCGAGCGCGAAGATCCGGGTGGCCTCCACGAACTTGCGGGCGCGGGCGGCATCTCCCAGATCGAGGGAGATCATGCCGCCGAAGCCGGTCATCTGCCGGCAGGCCAGCTCGTGCTGCGGGTGGGACGGCAAGCCGGGGTAGTACAGCTTGGTCACGTCCGATCGGCGTCCGAGCCACTCGGCCACACGGCGACCGTTGGCGTCGTGCTGCCGCATCCGGAGCGGGAGGGTCTTGATCCCCCGCAGGGCCAGCCAGCAGTCCATGGGGCCCGGCACCGCCCCGGCGGCGTTCTGGAGGAAGCCGATACGCTCGGCGAGATCGTCTCGCCTGGTCACCAGCAGGCCGCCGACCATGTCGCTGTGGCCGTTCAAATACTTGGTCGTCGAGTGCAGCACGATGTCCGCAGCGAATTCGAGCGGGCGCTGGAAGTAGGGCGTGGCGAAGGTGTTGTCGACGACGTAGAGGAGCCCGCGGGCCTGGGTGAGATCGCCGACCGCGGCGAGGTCCACCAGGTTCATCATGGGGTTGGTGGGAGTCTCACAGTAGACCATCCGGGTGGCGGGCGTCAGCGCGCGCTCCACCTGCGCCACGTCCCGCATGTCCACGAACGTGAACTTGAGCCCGAGCTCGCTGTACACCCGCTGCATGAGCCGATGGGTCCCGCCGTAGACGTTCTCCCCGCAGACGACGTGGTCGCCGCTCCGGAGGAGCTTGAGGAGGGTGTCGAGCGCCGCAAGTCCGGAGCCGAAGGCGAACCCGTGGCTCGCGCCCTCGAGTGCGGCGACGTTGCGCTCCAGCGCCTCGCGGGTGGGATTCTGGGTGCGGGCGTACTCGTAGCCCTTGTGGCGGCCGAGTCCCTCCTGCACGTAGGTCGAGGTCTGATAAATGGGGGTCATCACCGCCCCGGACAGCGGCTCGGGCACCTGGCCGGCGTGCACAGAACGGGTGGCGAACCGATGGTCGTGATCGTGGGCAAGGATGCGGGTCATCGCGGGCCGGAGAGGGTGAGGGTCGGAGAAGCGTAACCGTGGGGCCCGCGCGGTTGTAGAGGGGGCCCAGGAGCGGTTAGTTTCGGGACGTGTCTTCCCCGTCACCCAGCCCGGCAGGCGCGCACTGCCTCGTAGTGGACGACGATGCGCAGGTACGGCATTCGCTCGCCCGCGTCATCCAGGCGCATGGCTTGGCCACGGTCGAGGCCTCTTCCGGGGCCGAGGCGCTGGAGATCCTGGAGCGCGAGGGGGAGCTCCCGCTGGTGATCTCGGACATCCACATGCCGGAGATGGACGGCGTCGCCTTCCTGCGGGAGGGGCTGCGCCGCTATCCGGATATGGCGTTCGTCATGTTGACCGGTGTCGCCGAGGTGGCCACCGCGGTGGAATGCCTCAAGCTGGGCGCGCTCGACTACATCGCCAAGCCGGTGCTGATCGACGAGGTCCGGGCGCGGGTGGACAAGGCCCTGGAGAAGCGCGATCTGGTGCTCCAGAACCGGTTCTATCAGCAGAACCTCGAGAGCCGCGTCCGGGAGCTCGACCGCCGCAACAAGCAGTCCCTCATCAACGGCGTGCAGACGCTGGTGCACGCGCTCGAGGCCAAGGACGCCTACACCAGCGGCCACTCGACCCGGGTCGCCCGCTACGCGGTGAAGACCGCCGTCCAGCTCGGCTACACCGGCGATCGCCTGGAGTATCTCCGGCTCGGCGGCGAGCTGCACGACATCGGGAAGATCGGAACCCGCGAGGACATCCTCAACAAGCCGGGCCCGCTCACGCCCGACGAGTTCGAGCACATCAAGGCGCACGCGGTGCTGGGTGAGCGCATCCTGGCCCCGGCGCTCGCGGAATCACCGGTGGTGCTGCGGATCGTACGCTCGCACCACGAGCGGATGGACGGCGGCGGCTTCCCGGACGGGCTGGCGGGGTCGCAGATCCCGGCGGAGGCGCGCATCGTGGCGGTGGTCGACGCGTTCGACGCGATGACCACCAACCGTGCGTACCGTCCGTCCCGGACTCCGGTGGATGCGGTCGAGGAGCTCCGGCGCTGCGCCGGAACGCACTTCGACACGGAAGTCGTCGACGCCTTCCAGCGGGCGTTCAGCGACGTCTCGACTCTGCCGATCTCCCTCTGACGCGCCGCCCGCCTCCGTCCTGATGTCCGATACCCTGATGATCAGCGTTTCCGGGATGCGCGGCCACGTCGGCACGGATCTCACGCCCGAGCTCGTGGCCCGTCACGCGGCCGCGCTCGGCGCCTGGGTCCGGACGTCCGCGGCGGGGCAGGTGGCGGCCGCCGGCGGGGCCGCGCCGCGGCCGGCCGTGGTGCTCGGGCGCGATGCGCGGACCAGCGGGGCCATGTTCACCCACGCGGCCGCCGCCGGGCTCATGTCGGTCGGCGTCGACGTCATCGACGTGGGCGTCGTCCCGACGCCGACGGTCCAGATGGCGGTCGAGCACCACCATGCCGGCGCCGGCCTGATCCTCACCGCCAGCCACAATCCCATCGAGTGGAACGCGCTCAAGTTCGTGGGCCCCGACGGGATCTTCCTGGACGCCGAGGCCGGCGCCCGGGTCCGGGCCCTGGCGGAGGCGGGGCCGCCGCGAATGGGGTGGGACGGCATCGGCACAATGCGCGAGGATCGGGAGGCGGTGGCCCGGCATCTCGATGCCGTCCTGGCGCTGCCGCTGATCGACGTCGAGGCGATCCGCGCCCGCGGCTTCCACGTCGCGCTCGACTGCGTGCGCGGGGCCGGGGCGTCCGCCATTCCTCCGCTGCTCGAGCGGCTCGGCTGCCGTGTGAGCGGGATCAACCTCGAACCCGACGGCCGCTTTCCGCGGGCACCGGAGCCGGTGCCCGAGAATCTGGGCGAGCTGGGCGAGCTCGTGCGCCGGACGGGAGCGGATGTCGGCCTCGCGGTCGATCCCGACGTCGACCGGCTCGCCATCGTCGACGAGCTCGGCCGGCCGATCGGGGAGGACTATACTCTGGCGTTCGCGGTCCGGGCTGTGTTGGATGGACGCACCAGTTCGACGAAAAACGCCACGGTCGTCGTGAACCTCTCGACCAGTCTGGTGGTCGAGGACGCCGCCCGCGCGGCCGGCGCCCGCCTGGTCCGGGCACCGGTGGGCGAGGCCAACGTAGCGCGCACCATTCGAGACGAGCGCGCAGTGATCGGCGGCGAGGGCAATGGGGGCGTCATGCTGCCGGCGCTCCACATCGGCCGCGATGCACCCCTGGGAGTGGCCTTGATCTTGCATCTCCTTGCCACGTCTGGGGTAACGGTATCGCAGCTGGTGGCGGCATCGCCCGGATACAGCATCGTCAAGGCGAAGGGACCTCGGGGATCTGAACTCGCCCCGCTCTACGCCAAGCTCCGCTCCCGGTTCCCCGATGCGGAGGCCGACGACCGCGACGGACTTCGGCTTTCCTGGCGGGATCGCTGGCTGCACGTGCGACCCTCCGGCACCGAGCCGATCGTCCGGCTCATCGCGGAGGCTCCGACGACCATCGACGCGGAGGCGCTGATCACCGCGGCCCGCGAACTCTTGCAGTGAGGTTCATGGCCTGATGTGCGGCATTGTCGGCTACATCGGTCCCCGGCAGGCGGCGGGGCTTCTGCTCGAGGGGCTCCGGCGTCTCGAGTATCGCGGGTACGATTCCTCCGGCATCGCGATCGTGAACGGCGCCGGCCTGAAGGTCATGAAGGCGGCCGGCAAGCTGACCGTGCTGGAGCAGGCGCTCGAGGAGAAGATGCCGACGGGCACCCTGGGCATCGGCCATACCCGTTGGGCCACGCACGGCGCGCCGACCACCCCGAACGCACATCCCCATACCGATCAGAGCGGCCGGATCGCCGTGATCCACAACGGCATCATCGAGAACTCGAACGCCATCCGGAAGGCGCTCGAGGCCCGCGGGCACACCTTCAAGTCCGAGACCGACACCGAAGTGCTGGCGCACCTGGTCGGCGAGTTCTACCAGGGCAACCTCGAGGAGGCCGTGGCCGAGGCCCTCCGCGACGTCGACGGCGCGTACGGCCTGGCGTTCGTTTCCGCAGACGAGCCGAACGTGCTGGTGGCCGCGCGCAAGGGCTCGCCGCTGCTCGTGGGCGTGGGGGAGAACGAGTACTTCGTCGCCTCCGACGCTTCGCCCCTGCTCCAGTACACCCGATCGGTGGTCTATCTCGACGACGGCGAGATGGTGGTCCTCACCCGCGACGGCTACCGGGTGCGGAATCTCCAGACCATGCGCATCAGCAAGCCGGTGAACCAGATCGACTGGGACCTGGCGATGGTGGAGCGCAACGGATTCCCGCACTTCATGCTGAAAGAGATCTGCGAGCAGCCCGAGAGCCTCTGCAACACGCTTCGCGGCCACCTGCTCGACGACGAGGGGACCGCCCGCGTCACCGGCCTCAACCTGAGCGACGACGAGCTCAAGCAGGTCGAGCGGATCGTCATCACCGCCTGCGGCACCTCGTGGCATTCGGGGCTCATCGGCGAGTACATGCTCGAGGAGATGGCCCGGATCCCGGTCGAGGTCGAGTACGCCTCCGAGTTCCGCTACCGGAATCCGGTGGTCGACCAGCGGACGCTCGTCATCGGGATCTCCCAGAGCGGCGAGACCGCCGACACGCTGGCCGCCATCCGCGAGGCCAAGCGGCGCGGCGCCCGGACCATCGGCCTGGTCAACGTCGTGGGCTCGACCATCGCGCGCGAGGTGGACGGCGGCATCTACCTGCACGCCGGCCCCGAGGTGGGTGTGGCGAGCACGAAGGCGTTCACCAGCCAGGTGGCCGCGCTCGCCCTGGTCACGCTGCGCCTGGCGCGGCTCAGGAACCTGAGCATCCTCCAGGGCCGCCAGTTCATCGAGGCGCTCCGCCGATTGCCGGAGCAGATCGCCGACATCCTGGCGCGCTCGGCCGACGTCGAGGCGCTGGCCGACCGGTTCCTGAAGAGCACGTCCAACGCGCTCTACCTGGGCCGCGGGGTCAACTTCCCGGTGGCCCTCGAGGGCGCGCTCAAGCTCAAGGAGATCTCGTACATCCACGCCGAGGGCTATCCGGCGGCGGAGATGAAGCACGGGCCGATCGCGCTCATCGACGAGAACATGCCGGTGGTCTTCATCGCGCCGCGAGACGCGGTGCACTCGAAGATCGTGTCGAACATCGAGGAGGTGAAGGCGCGGGGCGGGAAGGTCATCGCCCTGATCAACGCGGGCGACACCGAGATCGAGCGCCTGGCGGATGCGACGTTCACGATTCCCGACACGCTCGACATGCTGACGCCGATTCTGACGAGCATCCCGCTGCAGCTGCTGTCGTACTACGTGGCGGTGGCGCGGGGCTGCAACGTGGACCAGCCGCGAAACCTGGCGAAGTCGGTGACGGTCGAGTAGCCGGCCGGGTCCGGCCGAATGAGTCAGAGCGGCGCGCCGTGCGACGGCGCGCCGCTCTCGTCTTTGGTCACGGGCGCTCGATCTCGGCCTTGGCGGCGGCCGTCTCCGCGCGCCGGCGCCAGAAGCTCCGGAACTCGAAGACGCCGCCGAGCAACGCCAGCAGGAACGTGCCGCCGAGCTGGATGAACGAAAGCGCCACGGCGTCGGCACCGGTCACGCCGTAGGGCTGCAGCAGCAGGATCAGGACGCCTTCGCGCGCGCCCAGGCCCGCGAAAGTGATCGGCAGCAGCAGCACGAGCGTGTAGCAGGCGCGCGCCCACGTGACCTCGGCAAGCCCCACCGGCGACCCCAGCGCCTGGGCCCAGATGAAGAACCCGACGCTCCCGGTGAGCTGCACTGCCAGCGAGAGGAGGGCCACCTTCGTCGGGAAGGCCGCGCCGAGCCCGTGGTAGCTGCGCGCTGCCACCGCCACCGCCTCGAGCTTTCCCCGCACCCACCCGCCTTCCCGAAGCCGCCGTACCGCGGCGTCGATCGGAAGCAGCACGACGTCCCCGACGGCCTGTGAGAAGCCCGCCAGGTACAGGGCGACGAGCCCGGCGCTCACGCCCAACAGTCCCGGACCGATCAGGCCATGGGCCCCGGCCGGGCGGCTGAGCATCCAGCCCACGATGCCGATGACACCGACGGCGGCGGTGTCGGCCAGGCGATCCCACGTGAGGGAGGCGAGCGCGCCGACGGCGTTGCCCTGCTTGGCGAGCTTGTACCACCGGACCAGCCCCCCGGAGAGGGTCCCCGGCAGGATGAGGCCGTAGAAGGTGGAGGTGGTGCCGATCTCGAAGATCTCGGTCAGCCGCAGCCGGAGTCCCTGTTCGTCGGTCAGCAGCTTCATGCGCCAGGCGGCGAGCAGCCGGCCCAGGAACAGCAGGCCCAGCCCGATCGCCAGCTTCCCCGGCTCCGCCGAGCGGATGGAGCGCATGACGTCGGCGAACGGGACGACGCGGAAGATCAGCAGCAGGAGCCCGATGGCTCCCGCGACCGTGAGGATGCGCGTCAGTGACTTCCTGAGGTCGGCCTTCATGCGCGCGACCACAGCGGCAGCACGGTGCCGTCGAGCCCGGCGGGGATGGGAATGCCGAGCGCGTGGAGTACGGTCGGGGCCACGTCCTCGACTGCGGCGGTGAGCTCGCCCCGGCGGACATCGGCGCCTAGGGCGAGAAGGGCACTCTCGGGCGAGTGATCGCTCGACAGATTGGGCGGCGCCGGACTCACGAGCTTGCCGGCGCCCGAGAAGCCGCCGTCACCGATATAGCCGGGCCGCCACTCCACGAGCAGGTCGGGCGCGTGGGTGACCTGGTCGCCGTGGTAGAGCTCGTCACGCGTGCGCACGCGCTCGACGACCGGCGCGCCGGTGCGCGGATCGCGCAGGTCCGAGAGCAGGCGCCGCAGCCGCTCGCGTTCGGCCTCGTAGCGCTCCGGCGGAATCACGCCCTCCGGCCGGTGCCCCCGGACGTTGAGATACACACTGCCGGCCGTCCCCATCGCCGCGGCGCGGGTGCGGGACCAGTCGATGTCGCGGTAGGACAAGAAAGCCGCCCCAGTCACCTTGGCCCGCTGTCCGCGAGCCATCTTGTAGTGAAACAGCTTCCAGAGGTTGAGCCGGTGGGCCAGCCGCTCGGCCGAAGCCGACGTCACGCCCAGCCGGAACATCGCGCGCTTGAGGCGCGTTCGGGGATCGCGGCGGAACCGCAGCTCGCCGCCGCGAGCCAGCACGGTGTTGAGGTGGACCCGTGAGTGCACCATCCGGTGCCCCCAGGCGCCCATGAAGATGACCAGGGCGCGCGGCCCGGCAAGGGCGACGAGCTCACCGAGCAGGTCGTCGATGGCCCGGAGCGTCTCGAGCAGCGGGTCGCGTCCCCCGAACACCTCGGCGGCGGGCCGATAATCGGGATGCTGCCGATCGTAGAACTTCCAGAAGGCATGGAGCAGCTCGCCGTAGAGATGCAGCGTGAGCATGCCGAACCGCCACCGTCCGTCGCCGAAGAGCTCGAGCGCCGCCCGCCGCCGCATCGACAGGACGCCCCGCGCATGCTCGGCGAACTCCCGCTCGCGCCCCTCGGCGCAGGACGCCCCGAACGGCACCACGTACCCGCCGGCCGCCAGCGCATCGCGGACCTCGGGCGGAAAGGCGAACTGCTCACCGACCCCTTCGTCGCCCGAGACCATGAACCCGTTCACCGCCTGCAGCGGACCGGTAAACGGGACGTTCAGGAGACCGACCCGGGCGCCGCGGTCGGAGAGGATCTCGTGCAGGCGTGACCGACCGAGCGACCGGGCATCGGCGGGCACGCGCTCGTAGCCGCCGGCCGCGAAGGTGAAGGTGTCGAACAGGCCGGTGGTGCCGGGGCTCTTGCCGGTCAGCAGCGTCGCGAACGACTGCGGGGCTCCGGGCTGCGGCTGGCCGCGCAGCCGGCTCCAGGCACCCTGCTCCATGAAGCGCCGGATGTTGGGCAAGGCATCCTGGCGGTCTCGGAGGAAGTCGAGCGTCGGCCCGGCCATCTCGAGGACGAACACCCGCTCATACACCCCGTCACCCACCGGCGGCGACTGAGGCGCGAGGGCTTGGCGCCGCCCGACTCTGGAGCAGCTCGCGGTAGAGCGCCTCCACCTGGGCGGCGAACTGCTCGCGCGAGCAGGTGCGCCGCACCCGCTCGGCCGCGGTGTCCCGGAGGCGATGCGCCAGCGCCCGGTCTTCGAGCAGGCGCCGGACCGCGTGCGCCAGTGCCGGGGCATCGGCATACGGGACCAGCAGCCCCGTCGCGCCGTCGTCCACCGCGTCCTCGCTGCCGATGACGCGCGTCCCGACCACGGGGACTCCCATCGCCATCGCCTCCAGGAACACGAGGCCGAAGCCTTCGTCGCGGGAGGGCAGGACGAACACGTCCATCGCCGCATAGGCGGAGACGACATCTTCCTGGTAACCGGCGAAGCGAACCGCGCCGGTGATGCCGAGCCGGTGCGCCTGCGCCTCGAGCTCGGCACGCAGCGGTCCGTCACCGACGACCAGCACGCGCGTCGTCGGGTCCGCCTGCAGCAGCGCCGGCGTGGCGTCGAGCAGCACGTGGATCGCCTTCTGCGGGACCAGCCGCCCGATCGTGCCGACGACGCGCCCAGCCCCCCGGCGATAGTCGGCCACCTGCCCGGGCTTTGCGAGGGTCCGATCGAAGCGGCGGAGATCGATGCCGAGGCTCACGCATTCCACCCGGCGCGGGCGGTGGGCGTAGGCGCGGAGCACCGAATCACGGATGCCCCGCGAGTGGGTGATGTGGAGGTCGAAGGAGGGCGCGAGCCGGCGACCGGCCCAGCGATGGAACGCCCGCTGCCGATAGGGATCGTTGGCGACCGACGCGACCAGGATCGGCCGTGGCGCCGGCAGCGACAGCGCCGACAGCGCGCCGATCAGCGTGCTGTACTCGAGATGCAGGTGAAGGACGTCGGGGCGCGCCGCCCGGAGCCGCCGACGGAAGCCGGCCGGCGCGAGCGGGTTGGCGAGCGAGAAGCCGAGCGTGTGATAGGGCACCCCGGCGGCGGCCATCCGCTCGGCGGTGCCGGGCAGCTCGTGGCTCCGAAGCGACCAGACGGTCGTCGCCACGTCCGGCGCCCGCATGAGGGCGAGGTCCTGAACGACGCGCTGCTCGCCGCCCAGGCCCATGTGGTCGATGACGCGCAGGACGTTCACGCCGCCTCCGTGGAGTCCACCGCGACGCGGGCGCCGCCGAGCGCGTGTGACCGGTGGAGCGCCTCGATGATCTGGAGCGACTGCCGGGCATCCTCGCCGGTCACCAGCGGCGCGCCGTCGCCGCGGATCGCGGCGATCATGCGGGCCAGCACCTCCGCATGACCCTGCGGCTCACCCGCCTCGCGCTGCGCCACGCGGTCGGCGCGGCGGCGGAGGTAGCCGCGCAACGACCGGAACGGATGGACGCCGCGGCCGGGACCAGCGATCCGTGCCGCCAGCCGCCAGAGCGCAGACCTCGGGCCCTCGCGCCACGAGCCGCCGGCGGTTCGGACCAGGCGCTCGATCTCGAACGCCGGGAGCGCCCGGGCCCGGACGTCGTCCGACGGCGCCACGTCGATCCCGGTGATTTCGGCGGCATCGTAGTCCCGGATCTCGAGGCGGAACCCGCCGCGGGTTCCGCTCATCTCCAGGAGAATGTCGTCGCGAGCCCGGTTGGTGGCCGCCCCCGCCGCCAGCACGGCGAGGGCGCCGCCGGTAAAGCCGATCGTCGCGACGGCGGTGTCCTCCGCCGTCGGGGTGTGGGCCAGCGTTGCGCTCGCGCCGCTCACCCATAGCGGAGCGCCGAGAAACCAGACCAGCAGATCGATGGCATGCACGGCCTGATCGAGCAGGACGCCGCCTCCCGTCGCCGCGGCCGCGCGCCAGGGGTCGCGGTCGAGCTGCGCCTGGCTCTTGTACCAGGTGTGGCTCACCGTCGCGAGCAGCGGGCGGCCGAAGGCGCCCGCGCCGCAGAGCTCGTGCAGCGCCCGGGTGGATGACTGGGCGCGCTGCTGATGGACCACGCCGAGCTGCACCCCGTGCGCCCGGCAGGCGGCGAGCGCCCGGTCGGCGTCGGCGACCGCCAGGGCCATGGGCTTCTCGACCAGGACATGCTTGCCGGCGGCGGCGGCCGCTTCGATGAGCGATGCGTGGGCCTCCGGCGGCGTGCAGATCGAGACCAGCTCGATCTCGTCGTGTCGCAGCAGCGCCTCGGCGGAGTCCAGCACGGGCACGCCGAATGCCCTGCCGGCCGCTTCGCGGGCCGCGGGATCCGGGTCGGCGAGCGCGACGAGCCGGACTCCGGGAAGATGGGCGAGGTTCCTCGCGTGCCAGCGGCCGATGCCGCCGCACCCGATCACCCCCACGCCGACGGATCGCGGCGCGGTCACGCGGGCCGCACGCGCTCCGGCCGGACTCGACCGGCGAGCCGTCTCGCGACCTGGGTGCCCAGCATGCGGACGGCGTCCAGCGCGACCATCTGCACTCGCGACATCTTGGTGCTCCGCAGCCGCAGTGAGGGGAATCTACGACGGGCAGGAAATGGCGCCGCGTTCGGCAAATACCGGGCCGTCGGCCGACCAGTCAAGCGCCGGATGGACTGCTCCGCGCGCTCGCGGTCTCCTCACCGAGGCGGCTGGGGTACCTCGGCCTGTACTCCGCCGTGCGAATCGCTGCCGCGAGCTCCTCCAGGGTCGGCCCCGTTCCCGCCGGCAGACCGGCGAGCGCGACCGCCTCCGCCACGACGACCGACACCTCCCGCAGGCGGGTAATCCCCGGATAGACCGCGCCGTCGGCGAGCTCCGCCGGCGTGAGCATGCCGGCGAGCGCGTCGGCCGCGGCCAGGAACATCCCGTCGGTCACCCGGCGAAGGCCGCCCACGAGGACGCCGAGCCCGACGCCCGGGAAGATGTAGGCGTTGTTCGCCTGGCCGA